>JBEIPX010000326.1:0-4172 GCA_040376815.1 Bradyrhizobiaceae bacterium | reverse complement strand
CCGGGCGACAACATCGCCATGGAAGTGCACCTGATCGTGCCGATCGCGATGGAAGAGAAGCTGCGCTTCGCCATCCGCGAAGGCGGCCGCACCGTCGGATCGGGCGTCGTATCAAGCATCATCGAGTAAAGACGCGACCAGAGCAGCGAACGAAACGCTCGCTGCTCACACCTCGCTCTAGAAGAAAGACAACGGCAATGAACGGCCAGAATATCCGTATCCGTCTCAAGGCGTTCGACCATCGGATTCTCGATACGTCGACCCGTGAGATCGTGAACACCGCGAAGCGGACCGGTGCGCAAGTGCGCGGACCGATCCCGCTGCCGACGCGGATCGAGAAGTTCACGGTCAACCGTTCGCCGCACGTCGACAAGAAGAGCCGCGAGCAGTTCGAGATGCGCACCCACAAGCGCCTTCTCGATATCGTCGATCCGACCCCGCAGACCGTGGACGCGCTGATGAAGCTCGACCTCGCCGCCGGCGTCGACGTCGAGATCAAGCTCTGAGTTTTTAGGTTTTGGATAGAAGTCCACGCGAGTGGACGTAAAGAACAGGAAGCACGCCGATGCGTTCCGGAGTGATCGCACAGAAGGTCGGGATGACGCGGGTCTTTACAGAGACCGGCGAGCATGTCCCCGTGACTGTGCTGAAGCTGGGCAACTGTCAGGTTCTGGGCCACCGCACGACCGAGAAAAACGGTTACGTCGCGCTGCAGCTCGGATCGGGCTCGCGCCGCACCGTTTACATGCCGAAGGCCGAGCGCGGCCAGTTCGCCGCCGCCAAGGTCGAGCCGAAGCGTAAGCTCGCCGAGTTCCGCGTGTCGCAAGACTCGCTGATCCCGGTTGGCGCCGAGATCACCGCGGACCATTTCGTCGCCGGCCAGTTCGTCGATGTCACCGGCACCTCGGTCGGTAAGGGCTTCGCGGGCGGCATGAAGCGCTGGAACTTCGGCGGTCTGCGCGCCACGCACGGCGTGTCGGTGTCGCACCGCTCGATCGGTTCGACGGGCGGCCGTCAGGACCCCGGCAAGACGTTCAAGAACAAGAAGATGCCTGGTCACATGGGTGTCGATCGCATCACCACACTCAATCTGCGTCTGGTGCAGATCGACGTCGAGCGCGGCCTGCTTCTCGTCGAGGGTGCGGTCCCCGGTTCGAAGGGTGGCTGGATCATGGTTCGCGATGCGGTGAAGAAGCCGCTGCCGAAGGACGCGCCGAAGCCCGGCAAGTTCCGTGTCGTTGAAGGCGGTGCTGCCGCTGAAGCGCCGGCTCAGCAGGAGGGTGCGTGATGGAAATCAAGGTCACCACGCTTGAGGGCAAAGCGGCAGGTTCGGTGAACCTGTCGGACGAGATCTTCGGTCTCGAGCCGCGCAAGGACATCATTCAGCGCTGCGTCCAGTGGCAGCTGAACAAGCGTCAGGCTGGTACGCACAAGGCCAAGGGCCGTGCGGAAATCTGGCGCACCGGCAAGAAGATGTACAAGCAGAAGGGCACCGGCGGTGCTCGTCACGGCTCAGCTCGCGTGCCGCAGTTCCGTGGCGGTGGCCGCGCGTTCGGTCCGGTCGTGCGTTCGCATGCCACCGACCTGCCGAAGAAGGTGCGGGCGATGGCGCTCAAGCACGCGCTGTCGGCCAAGGCCAAGGACGGCGGGCTGATCGTGATCGCCGATGCGCAGATGAAGGACGCGAAGACCAAGGCGCTGATCGGTCACTTCTCCGGTCTCGGCCTGACCAACGCGCTGATCATCGACGGTGCCGAGCTGAACACCGGATTTGCCGCAGCCGCGCGCAACATCCCGAACATCGACGTGCTGCCGATCCAGGGCATCAACGTCTATGACATCCTGCGCCGCCAGAAGCTGGTGCTGACCAAGGCTGCTTGTGATGCGTTGGAGGCGCGCTTCAAATGAAGATTACTGACCCGCGTCATTACGACATCATCGTCGCGCCGGTGATCACCGAAAAGGCGACGACAGCGTCCGAGCACAACAAGGTCGTGTTCAAGGTCGCCGGCAAGGCGACCAAGCCGCAGATCAAGGAAGCGGTCGAGAAGCTGTTCGACGTTAAGGTGAAGAGCGTCAACACGCTCGTTCGCAAGGGCAAGACCAAGGTGTTCCGCGGCCAGTTCGGCTCGCAGTCGGACATCAAGCGCGCGATCGTGACCCTCGAAGAGGGTCACCGCATCGATGTGACCACCGGACTCTAAGGCAGTACGACGATGGCACTGAAGACATTCAACCCGACGACGCCCGGCCAGCGCCAGCTGGTCATGGTCGATCGTTCCGCGCTCTACAAGGGCAAGCCCGTCAAGGCCTTGACCGAGGGCAAGCACTCGTCCGGCGGCCGCAACGCGACCGGCCGCATCACCGTGCGTTTCCGCGGCGGTGGTCACAAGCAGGCCTACCGCATCGTCGACTTCAAGCGCACCAAGGTCGACGTTCCGGCGACCGTCGAGCGTCTTGAGTATGACCCGAACCGCACCGCGTTCATCGCGCTGATCAAGTATCAGGACGGCGAGCAGGCCTACATTCTCGCTCCGCAGCGTCTCGCCGTCGGCGACACGGTGATTGCCGGCAACTACGTCGACGTGAAGCCGGGCAACGTCATGCCGCTCGGCAACATGCCGGTCGGCACCATCATTCACAATATCGAGCTGAAGATCGGCAAGGGCGGGCAGATCGCGCGTTCGGCCGGCACCTACGCTCAGCTCGTCGGCCGCGACCAGGATTATGTGATCGTCCGCCTGAACTCGGGCGAGCAGCGCCTCGTTCACGGCCGCTGCACGGCGACGGTCGGCGCGGTGTCGAACCCCGATCACATGAACATCTCGATCGGCAAAGCCGGCCGCAAGCGCTGGATGGGCCGCAAGCCGCATAACCGCGGCGTTTCGATGAACCCGATCGATCACCCGCACGGCGGCGGCGAAGGCCGCACCTCGGGCGGCCGCCACCCGGTTACGCCGTGGGGCAAGCCGACCAAGGGCAAGAAGACCCGTACCAACAAGTCGAGCACGAAGTTCATTCTCTTGAGCCGCCACAAGCGGAAGCAGAAGTAAGGATCGCCGGACATGGTTCGTTCAGTCTGGAAAGGCCCGTTTGTCGAAGCGTCTCTGCTCAAGAAGGCAGATACCGCGCGTGCATCCGGCCGTCACGACGTCATCAAGATCTGGAGCCGTCGTTCGACGATCCTCCCGCAGTTCGTGGGTCTCACGTTCGGCGTGTACAACGGTCAGAAGCACGTTCCCGTCGCGGTGAACGAGGAAATGGTCGGCCACAAGTTCGGCGAGTTCTCGCCGACGCGGACCTTCCACGGTCACTCGGGCGACAAAAAAGCCAAGAAGGCTTGAGGATAAGGCGATGAGCAAACCAAAGCGCGAGCGAGCCCTCGCTGAAAACGAGGCCAAGGCAGTCGCCCGCATGCTGCGGGTCAGCCCGCAGAAGCTGAATCTCGTGGCGCAGTTGATCCGCGGCAAGAAGGCTTCGTCGGCGCTCGCTGATCTGCAGTTTTCGCGCAAGCGCATCGCCATCGATGTGAAGAAGTGCCTCGAGTCGGCGATCGCCAACGCCGAGAACAACCATGACCTCGATGTCGACGCGCTGGTGATCACCCAGGCGCATGTCGGCAAGGGCATTCTGATGAAGCGTTTCGCCCCGCGCGGCCGTGGCCGGTCGGGCGCGATGTTCAAACCATTTTCGCAGCTGACGATCGTTGTTCGTCAGGTCGAAGAAGCCGCTTAAGGCGCAGGAGACTACGATGGGTCAAAAGATCAATCCGATCGGGCTGCGCCTCGGCATCAACCGCACCTGGGACTCGCGCTGGTACGCCGGCAAGAACGAGTACGGCAAGCTGTTGCATGAAGACGTGCGCATCCGTGAGATCCTGCACAAGGAGCTCAAGCAGGCCGCCGTCGCCCGCATCGTGATCGAGCGTCCGCACAAGAAGTGCCGCGTGACGATCCATTCGGCGCGTCCCGGTGTCGTGATCGGCAAGAAGGGCGCCGACATCGACAAGCTTCGCAAGAAGGTCGCCGACATCACCGCCTCCGACGTCGTCATCAACATCGTCGAAATCCGTAAGCCGGAACTCGACGCGACGCTGGTCGCCGAATCGATCGCGCAGCAGCTTGAGCGCCGCGTTGCATTCCGCCGCGCCATGAAGCGCGCCGTGCAGGCTG
>JBEIPX010000304.1:0-4413 GCA_040376815.1 Bradyrhizobiaceae bacterium | reverse complement strand
GAAGATCTTGCGCGTCAGGCCAGGCGCCATGGCCGAAATCGGATTGACGCGGATGACCGGCGCACCCGGTGTTCCAACGACCTCGTAGGTCACGCCGATCAGGCCCTCGTTGCTGCCGCCGCCGAGGAGAAGCCCGACGACTGGAATCTGTCCGAATATGTTGTTGAGGCCGTAGAGAGGCACGAAGGTACCGCTCATGCGCACCTGATTGGCCTGATAGTCGATACTGCCCTCGATCGTGGCGCCGACCGCCGGCCCGCGCAGCACACCATCCTTGACAAGGAGCTGGTTCGACTGCCGCGTGAATTCAGCGCGCATGCCCGTGAAGGCCACGCCGGCGCCCTGTCCGCCGGGCCCGCCGGCATTATTGTTGACGACGCGATCGAGCGCCTGCTCGCCGCGGACCGAGAAGTCACGGACGTTGATCAGACCTTCCTGCGGACTAGGCTGCGAACTCGGCGGGTCCATCGCGATCCACATCTTGCCGCCGACGACCTTCGAGTATGTATCGGTGAAACGGAACAGCGCTCCCGCGTCGTTGGTTTCGATGTAGAGCACCTGCCCCGGTCCGCGCGCGCGGATATCACCGAGAAGCGCTGAGTCGCGGCCGATCTTGCCGTTCAGGTTGAACGTCCTGATCGTTCCGTTGCGGCGCGACAGTTTCACATCGACGCCGCGCGCGGCTTCGCCGAAGAAGCCTGCGACCGCACCCATCTTCAGATCGAGGTCGATATCGGGACTCTTCGCCTTATTGCGCGTATCGGTTTCTTTGCCCGAAATGGTCGATTTGATGAAATTGCGGCCGTCGAACACGTCGCCGCGCATCGTCACCTTCATCACGCCGTCGGGCGTGCGCTCGGCGCGCAGCACGGCCTTGTCGCCCTCCGACGGCGCAAATACCGGGAAGTTGATGTTGACCGGATCGTTGTTCTGATCGAGCTCCATCGATCCTTTGATCAGGACGCCACTGCCGTCGATGACGATGTCTTCGAGCCGCGTCGACTGCGGCTTCTGCACCACGTTGAACGTGATCTTGCCTGTCCTGCCCGCGACCTTGACCCAGCCCGGCAGGAGATTGTCGATCTTCACCGAGGTCAGATCGGCCTCGACGCCGAGCTTGCTGTCGCGCTCACCGCCACCGATCTTGCCGATCAGCTTCACCGGGATGTTGCCGCTCACGCCCGGACCGAGATCGATGCCGAAGCGCGCACGGGTTGCGTCGTCGAGTGTCGTCGAAACCCGCACGTCCGCATCGCCATCGCCGCTCGGCTTGCGATAGTCGATGGTCGCCGGTTGCCCGGCGATCTTGACGTCGCCGCGCACCTGATAGCCCTGGTTGTCCGCGGTTACCTTCAGCGCGTTGCCCTCGACCTTCTGGTTCATCACCAGCTTGTCGGCGGAGAACGCGCCGAGATCGACGTTGAGCGAGTAAGTCGTGTCGGCCTTGGTCAGTGCCTTCTTCAGCGGCATGCCCATGTTGACGATCGCCGACACCTTGCCGCTGCTGCTGTTCGGATCGATCGTCGACCCCGTGAACTCGCTGAGCCGATCGGAGGCGAGAATTTCCGCAGCCGCCGGAACGGGTCCCTCGATGCGGAACCGCACCTTGGCCGGGATCGGCTTCGGCACCATGTCAGGCACATCGAATGCAAGATCGGAAATGTTGAGCTTGCGGCCCGTAGGCGTATCCACGGTCGCCCGGCCGATCGTCACGTTGGCGGTTCGCCCGGTCACACGCGCTTTGAGATCGCCGTCGCGAAGCGGCGGAATATCGTCCACCGGCCGCATGGTGACGCCGGTGCCGACGATGTTGACCGACAGCCCGTCCTCGGAAATCGGCGGGCCGCTGCGCGACAGGTTCTTCACCGGCGAATTCACTGCAATGTCGATGCGCTGGATCGTGCCGCGCTCGACCCGCTCTAGCACCCACTCGCGCACCTCGGGCACGATCAGGATCGGCCACATCTGCTTCAGCGCCGTCGCCGACATCGGCGTTCCGGCAAAGCCCAGCGTCAGCCGCGGTTCACTCGAGGAATAGTCGAGCACGCCGTTGCCAGCGACGCCGATCTCGCCATTCGAGAAATCCGCCTGTGTGAGAACGATCCGCCGGTTGTCGGTGTCGAACCGCAGGCTGATGGCAATGCGGTTGACGATCAGCGGCGCCTCACCCTTGGCGCCCGCGAGCAGGATCGTGCCGCCACTGAATCCGAGCTGCCAGCTCGGCACGCGATCGTTCGGCGGTTCGAGATAGGCGAGCAGCGTGACGCGATTGGCGCCCGACACCACCTGGAACGGCGCGACCATCACCCGCCGGCTTGAATCCCAATCGACCTTCATCTCGATCCGGTCGATGTTCATCGGATAGTCAGGCGTATCGCTATCGGTGATCTGGCCTGCGCCCGCGAGAAGCTGACCGCTGAAGAACGTCGGCAATCCGTCGCGCCCAAGTTCGCCCTTGAGTTCCCCCGTCAGCGGAAGGTCGGCGCTGTACGTCGACCCGGTCGCGCGCAGCGCCAGCAGGAGCGTTTTCGTCGAAACCTGCCGGACCTGGATGTCGACCGAACGAACCCCGTTCGTCGGAGGGCCGATCAAGGCCCCGATCGACCAAGGCCGCTCGCCTTCCTCGCCGACCCTGATCTCGACGCCGCCGCTGCTGGCGCGGCGCAGCGCCACGGAAATGTTTTCGAACGTGATGCGGCTGCCGCGCTGCTGGTCGTCGACGACGAGCACGCCGTTCTTGATGCCGATTTCATCAAGGTTCTGCCCGTCGAGGCCGGTGGCGCTCAAACTGTCGAGCCAGTCGAGTGCGGCCAGCAGACCGCTGGTGCCGGTCCGCTCGCCGCGGCGCGGCGCAGTCGCCAGCGGATTTTGTCCCGGCAGCGGCAAGGCAGGCTGCGACGCTGCCGGCGGCAGGCCACCCGGTTGGGGTTTGGCCTGACCGGTTGCGATCGGCCGGGCGCTGTCACCGGTGGAAACGGTGATACGGCCGTCAGGTGTGATGCGGACCGCAAGCTCGGCATCCACGAGGCTGAGGCTCTGGGCGCGAACCTGGCCGAGCAGCAAGGCTCCGGTGGACACCCGGACCTCAGCCTTGGGAGCATTTGCCACGACCACGCGGTCGCGATCGCGGACGACGATATCGCGCAGGCGAACGGCGATACGGGCTCGTCCGGCGCGCTCGATCTGCGTACCGCCCACCTCGACGGTGTGATCCTTGCCGATGTTGGCTTCGATCGCCGAGGCAAGCCAGGGCGTCGCCATGTCGAGGTTGATCGGGCCTGCACCGAGCCGCCACCATAGGCCGCCGAAACAGATTCCGAACACGCCGAACACGAACAGGACGCCCACCAGCACGCGGCGCAGCCAACGCTCGCCACGCAGCCAGCCCGCGAGACCCATGAACCAGTCGCCGACGCCGTGGAAGGTGGGAATGCGCGGACCGCGGCGCTTCGCAAGCAGCTTTCGCGCGCGCGCGCTCGCAGCCTCGTCGTGATGATCCCAGTCGGGATCTTTCCACTCGGAGTGCTTGGCATCGGCACGCAAATTCACGGCTTGCGGTGGCTTGGTTCTGGCCATTGCCTCAAGGTGTTGACGTCGATCGTGAGCCTGTCGCCACAGCCAAGCCACGCGTCGCACATTCACGACCGCCAGGCTCGGCGCGCGCCGCCAGACTCCTCACTCAAAACGCGGCGTTCCCGTGGTCTGCCGCGAGCCCCGAATCCCTTGCCACCTTACTCTGGCGGCAGCATTTTTGCCCAGCCGCCGAAGCATCGTCGCGGCATCAGCTCCGTGGCATGTTTGACCCACGGAAAGCGTCGAAAGGAAGGCGTATGCCCTCGAAATCACGTCAGAAAACCTCGAAACCCGAATCAGCCGCACGCTCGTCGAACAAGGTACCGCGCACGAGTGCAAAGCCGGTTAAGGGCAAAGCCAAAGGGGTGGCAAAAGCAAAGCCCACCGCCAAGCCGGCCACCAAGGCCGTCGCACCGCCCTCATCGCCAATCGCCGAGGGCCAGCCGGCCCCGTTCTTCGAGGTGACGCGGGATGGCGGCGCGAGCGTCAAGCTTGCCAATTATGTCGGCAAGAACCTCGTGATCTTCTTCTACCCGCGCGCCGACACGCCGGGCTGCACACTGGAAGCCGCCGATTTCAGCCGCCTCGCCGGCGACTTCGCCAAGCAGAATACGGCGCTGCTCGGCGTCTCGGCCGACTCGCAGAAGCTCCAGGAGAAATTCCGCGACAAGCATCAGCTCAAGATGCCGCTCGGATCGGACGAGAAACTGACGATGCTTAACGCGTACGGCGTATGGGGCGAAAAATCGATGTACGGGCGGACCTTCATGGGAGTGCTTCGCACCACAGCCCTGGTCAATGCACGCGGAATAATCGTCAAAATCTGGCGCAATGTTAAAG
>JBEIPX010000060.1:0-10645 GCA_040376815.1 Bradyrhizobiaceae bacterium | reverse complement strand
GCAACGTGGTTGCGTCAGGCAATCCGGAAAGCCTGCGCGACGATCCGCGCGTGCTCGCGGCCTATCTCGGCGCCGGCGAACGCTATCGCGATATCGGTGTCATCGACGGCTCTTGCAGCCAAGACAAACACCAAACCAAGTAACTGCAGTAGAAAAAGGAAGTGCAGATGTCACGTGATGTTATCGTTCCTCCCACCGGCCTGCGCGCGGGTTTGCCGTATTCACCCGCGATCCGCTGGGACAACCTCCTATTCGTCTCGGGCCAGACCGGTTCCGATCCGGTGACGCGCGAGTTTCCGGCGGATATCAAGGACCAGACGCGCATCGCGCTCGATAACGTCAAGACGCTGGTGGAAGCCGGCGGTGCGACGATGGACTCAGCGCTGAAGATGACCATTCACATGACCGACATGATGAACGAGTTCGGCGCAATGAACGAGGTCTTCCGCGAATATTTCCCGAAAGACCCTCCGGCACGCACGACCGTCGGCGTCGCGCATCTGGCACGCGCGGGTCTCAAGATCGAGATCGACCTGATCGCTGTGGTCAAGGATGGCCGCTGAGCCGACCACACTCTTTCGCAACGGATTGATCGGCGCGGGTGCAACTCGCGCCGATCGCACGAGTGTTCTGATCGGCGGCGGCCGCATTCTCTGGATTGGAGATGCGGCCGATGCGCCTTCGGCGGACCGCACGATCGATCTTCAGGGTGCGCGGCTTGTTCCCGGCCTGACCGATGCCCACGCACATCTTTATATGCGCGCGCAGGAATTGCTCAATCTGCGGCTCGGGCCGGACGTCGCATCCGTTCCGGCGCTGCTGGAGAAAGTGCGCGACGCCTGTGCGGCCACTGCGCCCGGACAATGGGTGATCTCGGTCGAATACAGCGAGCAGTTTCTCGCCGAGCGCCGTCATCCCTCCCGGGATGAACTCGATGCGGTGTCGAACGGCCGTCCCGTGCTGCTGCGGCGAACCGGCGGACACCTCTCGGTCGCCAATTCGGCGGCGCTGGCACTGGCCAGGTTCGATGAAGCGAGCGCCGATCCGCCGGGCGGCACGATCGAGCGCGAGGACGGCCGCCTGTCCGGCGTCCTTACCGAGAACGCTGCAGACATCGTCGCTGCGCTCATTTCTCCGCCATCGCAGGCGCGGACGATTGTCGCCATCGAAGACGTTGCGCGTGAGTGCCTCAGTTACGGCATCGTCGCCGCGGTCGAAGCGGCCGTGGGCTTCAACAACGGTTTCGACGTCGAGTGGCAGACATGGAACACGTTGCGCGACCGCGGCGGGTTGCCGCTGCGCATGGGCTTCATGTTGCGGATCGACCCCGACGATGCGCGGCGCCGAGGCCTTGCGCCGTCGCCGGCCGATGACCGCTGGCAGATCAACACGCTGAAGTTCTTTGTCGATGGCATCATCGGCGCGCGTACCGCGGCGTTCTCCGCCCCATATGCGGACCGCGACACGTGCGGTCTTCTGATGGAAGACGAGGCCTCGCTCCGCGCCAAGGTGATCGACGCACATGCGGCGGGCTGGCAGCTTGCCGCGCATGTGATCGGCGACCGCGGCATCGCGCATTGGCTCGATTGCCTCGAAGCCGCGCAGCGCGCGAATCCGAGGCCCGATCCGCGGCATCGGCTGGAACACTTCGCCGTCCCCGGTGAAGGGGCCGTGGCCCGCGTGCTCGCGCTGGGTGCCATCGTTGTTCCGCAGTACGGATTTCTGCGGCGGTTGGGCGCGTCGTTCGCCGAAGCCGTTGGTAAGGCGCGTGCACAGCGCCTCTATCCCGGCCGCAGCCTGCGCAACGAGGGCGTCATGGTGGCCGGGAGTTCCGACCATCCGATCGGGCCGCTGTCGCCGCATCTCGGCATTGCCGCGGCGATCGACCGGACGGCAGCGAATGGCCTCGTGCTCAACGCGGATGAAGCGTTGGCGGCGTCGGAAGCGCTTGCGGCCTACACCGAGGGCGGTCCCTACGCGATGCGGCACGAGAGCCGGCGAGGGCGGCTCGCACCGGGGCAGTTTGCCGATCTGGCGGTGCTGGACCGCGATATCCTGACGGCGCCAGCGGCCGATATTGCGGAAACCCGTGCACGGCTTACCATTGTCGGCGGCGAGATCGCCTTTTCCGACGGAGCGCTCGTTTAGGTATTAAAAAACCGGCATCTCGTAGAAATTGAGGTTTGCAGGCATCAATTTAACATGTTAAATATATGGCAGATGGCCAAATCGGCCAAGGGTTCCGATTGCCATACGAGATGAGATACGCAGCGCCTCCGCTGGAGGACAGCGCCGAAAGGGAAGCGACATGAACAAGCCCCTCGCCAACGATGCCTTGACCGACAACCTGCGCAAGGCCGCGCAATTCCTGGCCCGCTTCAAGAGCGGCGTGGTGCCCCACCGGATAGCCGGCGAGGCGGTCACCGGTGCTGACACGTTCGAGAACCTCGACCCGAGCGACAACAGCGTGATCTGCCGCGTGGCTTCGGGCGGAGCCGCTGAAGTCGACAAGGCCGCGCGTGCCGCGGAAGCCGCGTTCCAGGTCTGGAAGACCGTGCCGGGCGAGAAGCGCCGCGCGCTCCTGCATACGATCGCCGACCGCATCCAGAAGCGTTCCGAGGAAATCGCGCTGATCGAGAGCATCGATAGTGGTCAGCCGATCCGCTATATGTCGAAGGCTGCGCTGCGCGGGGCCGAGAATTTCCGTTTCTATGCCGACAAGGCGCCGGAAGCGAATGACGGCCTGTCGCTGCCGACCGAAACGCATCTCAACTACACCGTGCGCCAGCCGATCGGTCCAGTCGGCGTGATCACGCCGTGGAACACGCCGTTCATGCTGTCGACCTGGAAGATCGCGCCGGCGCTCGCCGCGGGCTGCACGATCGTGCACAAGCCGGCGGAGTGGAGCCCGCTCTCGGCGGTGATTCTGTCGGAGATCATGAGCGAAGTCTTTGAGGGTGCCGGTCTGCCGAAGGGCATCGTCAATCTCGTGCACGGCTTTGGCGAAAGCGCCGGCAAGTCGCTGACCGAGCATCCGTCCATCAAGGCCCTCGCGTTTGTCGGTGAAACGGTCACCGGCAGCCACATCATGGCGCAGGGCGCCCCGACCCTGAAGCGCGTTCACTTCGAACTCGGCGGCAAGAATCCGGTCATCGTGTTCGACGATGCCGATCTCGATCGTGCGCTCGATGCCGTGCTGTTCATGATTTACAGCCTCAACGGCCAGCGCTGTACCTCGTCGAGCCGTGCGCTGGTGCAGCGTTCGATCTACGACAAATTCACCGCGCAGCTGAAGGCGCGCGTGGAGAAGATCAAGGTCGGGCATCCGCTCGATCCCGCGACGGAAATTGGCCCGCTGATCCACTCGCGTCATGTCGAGAAGGTGCTGAGCTACGCCGAGCATGCGAAGAAGGACGGCGCGAAGATCGCGTTCGGCGGCCAGCGCGCGCTCGAAGGCAAGGGCAACTTCGTGTGTCCGACGCTGTTCACGGGCGCCGCCAACTCGATGCGCATCGCCCAGGAAGAAATCTTCGGACCGGTCCTCACGGCGATCCCGTTCGACGACGAGGCCGACGCCTTGCGCATCGCCAACGACGTGCGCTACGGCTTAGCTGCCTACATCTGGACCAGCGACCTTGGCCGCGCGCACCGCGTAGCGCAGGCGGTCGAAGCCGGCATGGTGTGGGTCAATTCGGAGAACGTGCGCCACCTGCCGACGCCGTTCGGCGGCGTGAAGTCGAGCGGCATCGGCCGCGATGGCGGCGAGTACGCCTTCGAGGTGTACATGGAGCACAAGAACATCGCGATCGGTCTCGACCGGCACAAGCCGCCGAAGATCGGCGTCTAACGGAGGATAAAGAACGAGATGGGACACGCAGAAAGCCGGTTGCCACCGTTCGACCCGAGTCTGTTCGCGCAGGTCGGGACGGGCGCCAGGATCTATGAGTTGTCGCATGCGATGGCGCCATCGATGCCGGTCTATCATCAGCACATCCCGTTCTCGCTCGCGCTGCATCGCCGGCACGGCGATCCGCATCCGTCGCCGCGCACCGATGGGTCGAGTTTTGCCAACGAGGTGATCGTCACCTCGGGGCACTCGGGCACGCATATCGATGCACTGGGGCATTTCTCGCGCAACGGCTGCCTGCACGGCGGCATCAAGGTCTCGGACGTCGAGACCCGTGACGGCTATCGTGAGCTGAATGCCGCTGACATTCCGCCGATCCTGCAACGCGCAGTCGTCATCGACGTTGCCGGTGCCAAGGGCGTCGATTGTCTAAAACCGGCGGAAGAAATCAGCGTCGACGATATCAAGCGCGCGCTCGATCACTCGAAAAGCGAAATCAAGGCCGGCGATGCGGTGCTGATCCGCACCGGCTGGGCGCGGCACTGGACCGACAACGAGATGTTCATCGGCCGCAAGGGCGGCATGCCGGGCCCGGGCGAGCAGGGTGCGCGCTGGCTGGTCGAGCGTGGCGCGACGCTCGTCGGCTCCGATACGCCGGGCTTCGAGTGCCTGCCGACGCCAGGTGTTTCGGTTCACGCCATCATGCTGGTGGATGAGGGCATCCACATCATCGAGAATCTCAATCTCGAAGAGATAGCGAAACAGCGCAAACCACACGTGCTGTTCATGGCGCTGCCGCTGCGGCTCTCGGGCAGTACGGGCTCGCCGATCCGGCCGGTCGCCATCGCCTGACGTCGCGCACGCTGCGATGCGGTAACGGAAGCGCTTGCCAAGCGGCAAGCGGGGGTAAACGATACCGCTGCAAAAAAAGACGTCATGGCAGTGCGGCCGGGCGAAGAACGTTTCGTGCGTGCTGCCAAGCATGAGAGATCCCGCCAGGGGTCCGAAATGACGCGTGTCATACGGACGAGCCATGGGGAGGGTCGATCATGAATGCCGTGCAAGCACAGAGCGCTGCGAGCCCGTCCGGAAGCGCCGCCGATGAGGCGCTGTTCTCGAAAGTCAGCTGGCATCTCCTGCCGCTGCTTTTCGTCTGCTACGTCATTGCTTTCCTCGACCGCATCAACATCGGCTTTGCCCAGCTGCAGATGAAGCAGTCGCTGCCGTTCAGCGACGAGGCCTATGCGCTCGGTGCGGGCATCTTTTTCATCGGCTATTTCCTTTTCGAGGTACCCAGCAATCTGATGCTGGAGAAGATCGGTGCGCGCAAGACGCTGCTGCGCATCATGTTCTGCTGGGGCCTGTGCGCCGCCGGCATGATGTTCGTGCAGACGACGACGCAGTTCTACGTTCTTCGTTTCCTTCTCGGCGCATTCGAAGCGGGATTCTTCCCGGGCATCATCCTCTATCTGACCTACTGGTATCCATCGGCGCGCCGCTGCAAGGCGATCGCGATTTTCATGACGGCGGCGTCCTTCGCCTATCTGATCGCGGGGCCGACGTCCGGCGCCATCATGAAGTACATGGACGGGCTTGCCGGTTATCGCGGATGGCAGTGGCTGTTCCTGGTTCAGGGCCTGCCGGCCTCGTTCCTCGGAATTTACGCGTACTTCTATCTCAAGGACAAACCCGAGCAGGCGAACTGGCTGACGACCGATGAAAAGGCGCTGCTGCGTCATCATCTCGACAATGATCCGCACGCGGCGAGCCAGCAATCGCATGGTTCGATGTGGTCGATGCTCGCCGATCCACGCGTCTACATGCTGTCGCTGGTGTACTTCCTGCTGTTAGGAGCGACTTACACGATGGTGTTCTGGGTGCCGACGCTGATCCGGCAGTGGGGCATTGCGGATGTCCTCACCATCGGCCTGCTGGCTGCCCTCCCGGCCTTGTTCGGCATGATCGGCATGGTGCTGATCGGCCGCAGCTCCGACAAGACCCTGGAACGGCGCTGGCATTTCTTTATCTGTTCCGCGATCGCTGCTGCCGGACTTTTAATTTCCATTCTGGCGCAGGGACATCTGGTGGGCTCGCTCGCAGGGATTTGCATTCTTGCGATCGGCCAATCGGCGGCGACGCCGATCCTGTTCACCGGCGTCAGCCAGTACCTGCCGCCGAGGCTTGCGGCGGGCGGCATCGCATTGATCAGCAGTCTCGGCAACCTTGGCGCCGCGGCGTTCCCGCCCATCACGACTTACATCAACACCGCCACGGGCTCGCCCGCGTCGAGCATGTATCTCGTGACGGCGCTTTATCTGCTGTCGGGCGCAATCTTCCTCTATGTGCTGCGGCCCATGAAAGCTCCCGCTCACGCAGTCGGTGCGCCCGCGACATAGACCGTAGATCTGGTGGCGGCAGCTCACGGAACATGCCGTCTCCGTGCGGAGTCGAATTTTGTTTGCGGTCCTGTCTTCCCGCGGCCATGCTTGCACTCCGTAATTCGGTGGAGTGAGGGCAGGCATGACGAGCGATCTCTGGCGGTGGACGGCCACCGATCTTGCGCGGGCGATCAAGCATCGGGCCGTCTCGAGTCGGGAAGCGGTGCAGGCCAGCCTCGACCGGATCGCGGCCGTCAATCCTGCCGTCAATGCGGTGGTCGATGTCCTCGCGGACGAAGCGCTGGCGGCGGCCGATCAGGCGGATGCGGCAGTGAAGGCGGGGGCAGCAGCCGGGATTTTGCACGGCGTTCCGGTGACCGTGAAGGTGAATGTCGATCAGCGCGGCTGCGCGACTTCGAATGGCGTCGTTGCGTTTCGCGATGTGATCGCGGAGAGCGATAGTCCGCCGGTGGCCAATCTGCGAAAAGCGGGTGCGGTCATCATCGGGCGGACCAACACGCCCGCGTTCTCGCATCGCTGGTTCACCTCCAACGACCTTTACGGCGCGACGCGCAATCCCTGGAATTCAAAGCTGACGCCCGGGGGATCGAGCGGCGGCGCGGCCGTCGCGGTCGCAACGGGCATGGGCGCCATCGCGCATGGCAACGATTTCGGCGGATCGATCCGCTATCCCGCCTATGCCTGCGGCGTCGCGGGTTTGCGTCCGACGCCGGGGCGCGTGCCGGCGTTCAACCCGTCGGCGAAGCGCGATCGGCCGATCACCGCGCAGATGATGTCGGTGCAGGGGCCGCTCGCACGTTCGGTCGCCGATGTGCGGATCGCACTTGCGGCGATGGCGGCGGCCGATCCGCGCGACGGAAACTGGGTGCCGGCACCGCTCGAAGGCCCGACTCCCAAACGTCCGATGAAGGTGGCGATAGCGCCCGATCCATCCGGCGACTCTACGCCCGAGATTCGCGATACGGTCCGTGCTGCGGGGCGCTGGCTTGCGGACGCGGGCTTTGTGGTGGAGGAGGTCACACCGCCGCGTTTGAACGAGGCCGCCGAGCTGTGGCATCAACTCGTCGGCAGCGAAGAGCGCCGGACGCTGGTCCCCGACATTCTCAAGTACGGCGACGTGACCAGCCGGCGCAACATCGACGCGCATCTCGCCTACATGCCGGCGCTCGATGGCGATCAGATCCTTGCGGGCTTCGAGCGGCGCCTGTCGCTCATTCGCGCCTGGCAGCTCTTCATGGAGGATTATCCGGCGATCGTGCTTCCGGTGTCGCACCGGCCGCCGTTCGAGGACGGACTCGATCAGACGAGCGACAAGGATGTGATCTTGTCGATGATGGATGCGCAGCGATCGCTGCTCGCCATTCCGCTGCTCGGTTTTCCGGGACTTTCGGTACCGACGGCGGTGACTGCGCAAGGTCCGGTCGGCGTGCAGATCGTCGCAGGCAGATTTCGCGAGGATATCTGCCTGAGCGTCGCGGAATCGATCGAAGCGCGCGCGAAGTTATCGACGCCAATAAATCCGAGAGAGTGACCGGACTATTTCCGCCGCGTGCTCGCGGATTTTGCTGCCGCGCGCTCGGACGATGCGTTTGCCGTCAACGCCATCACCGACATCGAAACGATGCGCTCGGTAATCCCGTCGACGTCCGCGAGATCGCACGCGCCGTCGGACAGCTTGGTCAAACGCTCGACATCGTTGATAGTCTGATGCGCCATGGCGAGCGCGAGATGCAGGCTCCAGTAGATGTCCGCATCCGCGCGGCCGGGCAGGGCGCGCTTCATCGCTTCTGCAAAGCGCCGCAGGTGATCGACCTCCTTGTTCTTGATCCGGCGGAACGTCGGAATCGATTCGGTCGAAGCACGGATCATGAAGCGCGAGGAGGCCGAGCGCTGCCGGTCAGGATCGAGGCAGCCGCGCAGCAGCGGCTCGATCAGCGCGCGCAGCACCTCATCGGGCCGCGCGCGGCCCTGACCGGCATCTTCGGCAGCTTTAAGCGCGGCGAGGCGTTCGCGATTCAACGCAATGCTGCTGGCGATGTAGATTTCCGCGAGCAGCGCGTCCTTTGAGCCGAAGTGATAGTTGATGGCAGCAAGGTTGACGTTCGCCGCCGCGACGATGTCGCGCAGCGTCACGTCGCCGAAGCTGTTGTCGGCGCAAAGCCGCTCGGCGGCCGTCAGGATCGCATGCCTCGTATGATCGCTCGACATCTCAGGGCGATATTCTTCCAGTTTGCGCCGGGTTGCAATTCAAACGTTTGTATGAAACGATCGATTGATCGCCGGAGAGGCCAGCGCGGTGGCCCTGTCGGCAGAACATGTCTTCCCGTCCGCACGGCAGCAGCGACAAAAATTGTCTTGCGCGCCTTGGGACCGGGGAAGACAGTGCCGCGCAATCAAAAGAACAGCGAGGGATCGCCATGGACTTCAATCTGTCAGATCGCCAGCAGCAGTGGCTCGAGCGCGTCACGTCGTTCATGAACACGCACGTGCGCCCCGCAGTTCCCATCTACAAGCAGCAGGACGAAACCGGCGATCGTTGGAAAGTCATTCCGATCGTTGAAGATCTGAAGAAAAAGGCGAGGGCCGAAGGTCTGTGGAACATGTTCATGCCGCCGTCGCAGCATGAGGACGATGAATTCCGCGGCGCGGGATTGAGCAATCTGGAGTACGCGATGCTCGCCGAGCAGATGGGCCGGATCGGCTGGGCCTCGGAAGTGTTCAACTGCTCCGCGCCCGACACCGGTAACATGGAAGTTTTCTTGCGCTACGGTACCAAGGAGCACAAGCGCAAGTGGCTTCGCCCGCTGATGGACGGCGAAATCCGCTCGGCGTTCCTGATGACGGAGCCGGCCGTGGCTTCGTCGGATGCAACCAACATCGAGACCACGATCAAGAAGGATGGCGATCACTACGTCATCAACGGCCGCAAGTGGTGGTCGTCGGGCGTCGGCGATCCGCGCTGCAAGATCGCGATCGTGATGGGCAAGACCGACACCAGCGCCGCGCGCCACCTGCAGCAGTCGCAGATCCTGGTTCCGCTCGATACGCCGGGCATCAAGATCGAAAAGATGCTGCCGGTGTTCGGTTATGACGATGCGCCGCACGGCCACGCGCAGGTGCATCTGGACAACGTCCGCGTTCCGGCGAGCAACATCCTGCTCGGCGAGGGCCGGGGCTTCGAGATCGCGCAGGGCCGCCTTGGCCCGGGCCGTATCCATCACTGCATGCGCACCATCGGCAAGGCCGAGGAAGCGCTGGAGAAGATGGTGAAGCGACTATCGTCGCGCGTCGCCTTCGGCAAGCGCATCATCGAGCATTCGGTGTGGGAACAGCGCATCGGCGAAGCACGCACCGACATCGAGATGAACCGTCTGCTCTGCCTCAAGGCGGCCGACATGATGGACAAGGTCGGCAACAAGACCGCGCAGCTTGAAATCGCAATGATCAAGGTCTCGGCGCCGAACATGGCGCTGAAGATTCTCGACAACGCGATCCAGGCCTACGGTGCGGCCGGCGTGTCGGACGAAGCAGGCCTCGCGCGCGACTATGCCTCCATGCGCACGATGCGGCTTGCCGACGGTCCGGACGAAGTGCACAATCGCGCCATCGCCCGGCTGGAGATGCGCAAGTATGCGGACAAGAGCACCAACCACTAATAATCGGAGACCGTCGTGTCTCTCGGCGTAAAGCGAGACGACGAATACTCCGGCACCAAGGAGGTTGAGGAGCGCCATCGTGTCGACGAGGCGCGCCTTGCCGCGTGGATGGCGGAGAATGTCGAAGGATTCAAAGGCCCGCTGACCGTCCTGCAGTTCAAGGGCGGTCAGTCCAACCCGACGTATCGTCTCAATACCCCCGGACGCTCCTACGTCATGCGGCGCAAGCCGTTCGGCAAGCTCTTGCCGTCGGCGCATGCGGTGGACCGCGAGTTCAAGGTCATCGCGGCGCTCGGCAAGCAGAGCTTTCCGGTCGCGAAGGCCTACGCGCTCTGCATGGATGACAGCGTCATCGGTGCGGCGTTCTACATCATGTCGATGGAAGAGGGGCGGGTGTTTTGGGAGCAGAGCCTGCCGAATTGCTCCAAAGACGAACGCCGCGCGATCTTCACCTCAAAGATCGAGACGCTCGCCAAACTGCATATGTTCGAGCCCGAAAAGATCGGGCTCGGGGATTTCGGCAAGCCGGGAAACTACTTCTCGCGGCAGGTCGATCGCTGGACCAAGCAATACAAGGCGTCGGAGACACAGCACATTCCCGAGATGGAACGGCTGATTGAATGGCTGCCGAAGACGGTTCCGACACAAGAGCGAGTCTCGATCGTTCACGGCGACTACCGTCTCGACAATATGATCTTCCATCCGACCGAACCTCGCGTTCTGGCGGTGCTGGACTGGGAACT
>JBEIPX010000058.1:0-10757 GCA_040376815.1 Bradyrhizobiaceae bacterium | reverse complement strand
GCTGGAGCATTCTCGGCCTTGGCGGCGGGACGGCTTTCCGCCGGTTCGATCTTCGGCTGCGGCTTAACGTCGGCGACCTTGACCTCGGCAGGTTTAACCTCAGCCGCTTTTGGCTCGGCCGCCTTGAGTTCTGGCCTGGTCTCCAAAACGGTCTGCGGCGGCTGAGCCGCCGCCTCTGACTTCTGCTGGGGTGCTGGTGTTGTCTCGACCGCGGGCTTTGGCGGCGGCGTCGCTCGCGCTGGAGGCTTCGCTTCCGGGATCACCTGCGCGCGCGGTTTGTCGGCCTGCTGGAAGCCGATATCGATGACGTAATTCTTTTCCTCGCGGAACGTATGCACGTCGACGTTGCCGACCACCGTCAGCTCGACGGTCGAGGTGTCGCCTTCGATTTTCTGATCGATCGAGGAGATGTTCGAGGGCGCGGAGACTTTCGCATCCGCCAGATCGAAATTGAACGCGGAGTTGAACAGCAGCGTCAGCTTCTGCGCGTTGAGCGTCGAGGAGACGCCCGATCCGTCCGGCAGTTCGAACGTGAAGCGCACGAACGTCGGCTGTACGGCAGCGCGCACCCGCACCGGCGGACGCTTCTTCAGTTCCGCCGCAAGCTGCCGCTCGCGCAGCGCCCGCTCGGCGGCGCGCGCGCGCTCGGCCAGTTCCTTCACCACGTCGGCCGGCAGCGCCGGGGGCGCACCCGCCCACGTATCGGGCAGAAGATCGACGAACAGCCGCTCGCCCGCGACCATGGTGTTGACGCTGACCTTGCGCGAGAGCGCGATGCGCACCGCCATCCCGTCCGGATCGCGTCGCGCCGAACCGACATAGTCGGGCAGCGCGTCGGCGACCTTGTCCATCGGCACGGCGACCGGCCGCTTGAAGCGGATCACGAGAATCTGGCCCGCGGTGACGACCTCGGACTCCACATCCTCTTCGAGTTTGACGAGAAGCCGCGCGTAGCCGCCGCCATTGACGAGCGTCGCGTCGCCGCGCACCGGCTCTTGCGCATGCGCGAGCGAGAACGGCAACAGCAGCAATGCGAGGATGAGCGCGGCGAAGGCAGCACGGACACCGGCGGCCGGGCGGGCGGCCCGCCGCACGCGGTCACGGCGCGGCTGGTCTTTCAGCCAGCATCCATGGGCATCCGTTCGCGCCATTTTCAGCAATCCCGCCAGCTCTTTTGCGGACCAACCCCCGGCCGGCGCCGCACGGCGCGACGCACTCAGCCTGTTCGATTTTCAGTCTATGGAGCGCTCTTTAAGGAGGCGTTAACCAGACCGCGTCAGTTGCGGTTTTGCGGTGGCGCGCGGCCCTCGATTTTCGGCAGTTCGGCGGCCGAAGCGGAGCGCTCGATGCCACCGGCGCGGCGGGCCAGCTCCACCGTCAGCCGCTCGGCCGCTTCCGGCGTCATCAGCCCGAGAATATCGGACATCTTCCGCGGCGCGATCTGCGAGGCGACCTCGATCAGCACGGCCATGTCGAGCCGGTCGAAGATCTTCGCCGCGTCCTTAGGCTTCATGCCCTCGTACATCACGACGATGCTCTTGAATTTCACGCCCTCTGAGGCGGCCTTCTGTTCCTGCGCCGCGGTGATCCGCGATTCCACGCCCTTCAGCTCGTCGACCTTGCCCTCGATCCGCTTCTCGGCGGACTTCAGCAGGCTCTCGCGGATATCGACCTCGCGCGCGCGCGTTTCGAGTTCCTGACGCCGCGCCTGCAAGCGCTCGAGCAACGCCCGCTCGGACGCCGACACGTTTTTCGGCGGCTCGGCGAGATTGTTGATAGGCGGCGTGTCCTTCGGCGGCTCTTCCTTCTTCGGCTCTTCCTTCTTGGCCGGCGTGGCGCCGGTGATGTCGTTCGGGTCGTAGCGCGTACCGCCCGGAAAACCGAGATTGTCTTGCGCCCATGACATCTTCGCCGGCTGTTGCCGGTTGGAAAACACGTAGCCGCCTTCGAGCAACAGCCCGGCGACCTTCATCACGACGAGCGCACCGACCGCCACCAGCACGATGGGAATGACGCGAATGTTGCGGAACGACTTCATGCCGCGACGCTGCCTGCCCTTCGCCGCTCGGAGAATGCCTGCGCGGCGGCAACCAGCGCCTTCGGGCTCGCGGCAACGGCGGGAGGTGCGGTTGCTTCGGTTTCCCGCACCTGGTTCACCCGCGCCGCCATCGCGATCTTGGAAACGCGGCGCATGATGTCCTCGCCGAGCTGGATCTGCTGCGCCAGCTTCACCGAGTAATCGTTCGCAGCGTTGATCTTCGCCCCGAGATTTTCGTTGCAGTCGCGCACCGTGTGCTTGAGCCCGCCGATCGCGCGCTCGGCGATCTCGGTCGCCGTGATCAGTTCGGCGATCGTCGCCTTGAGCGAGGATTCGTCGGCCTTCAGCCGCTTCAGGCGGCTGTTCAGCATGATGCAGTAGGCGATCGTCAGCACGAGCAGGATCGCCACCAGGGCTTCGATCATCAGTCCGGTGATATGGGTCACGGTGCCTCCATCATCTTGTTTTGCTCATCGGCTTTCTCGAACATCGCAAGCGTGGTGTTGGGCCTGCGCAGCGGTTTGGTGACGCGGATGGCGACGCGGTCGCCGACCCGGCCCATGCGGCCTTCCGTCAGGGTGACGTTGCCGCAGCGGACGGCGACCATCGCATCGGGGCGCAGCTCGAGCGGCAGCGTGTCGCCGACCTTCAGGCTCATCAGTTGTTTCAGCGGCAGATCGGCCTCGTAGAGCACCGCATCGACGGCCATCGAAGCCTGGCCGATTTCGTTGGCGAGATGATGCTCCCAGGTCGAATCCCGGCCGAACTTCTCGCCCATGAACATCTGCAGCAGCACGCCGCGGATCGGTTCGATCGTGGCGTATGGCAGCAGCAGTTCGATGATGCCGCCGCGGTCTTCCATGTCGATGCGCAGGCGCACCAGAATGGCGGCGTTGGCGGGGCGGCTGATGGCGGCGAAGCGCGGATTGGTTTCGAGCCGGTCGATGGTGAGCTTGACCGGCGACAGCGGCCGGAACGCCTGTTCGGCGTCGGCAAGAACGACCTCGATCAGCCGCTTCACCAGATTGGTTTCGATCGTCGTATAGGGCCGGCCTTCGATGCGCAGCGCGGCCTGGCCGCGGCGGCCGCCGAGCAGCACGTCGATCATCGAATAGATCAGGCTGGAGTCGACAGTGGCGAGACCGAAGTTGTCCCACTCCTCGGCCTTGAACACGCAGAGCACCGCGGGCAGCGGAATCGAGTTCATGTAGTCGCCGAACCGCACCGAGGTGATGCGGTCGAGCGAGACTTCGACGTTGTCGGAGGTGAAATTGCGCAGCGACGTCGTCATCAGCCGGACCAGCCGGTCGAAGACGATTTCCAGCATCGGCAGGCGCTCGTAGGAGACCATGCCGGAATCGATGATGGCGCGGATACCGGAGTTGTCGTCGAGGTTGACCTCGCCGACGCTGAAACCGAGCAGGTTGTCGATTTCTTCCTGCGACAGCACGCGCTCGCCGCTGCCCGCCGACATACCGCGGCTGTCGTCGACCATGGCGGCCCATTGTTCCGCCATCGCCTCCGTCATCTCGTTCGCGGCCGCTTCTTCAGCGGCGGCGACCGGATCTTCGGAATCGAGCGAGGCCTCCCATTGGGCGGCTATTGCATCTTGGTCGACAGGATCGCCGGGCGCCATTGTCTAGAATCCGTTCTGGCTCACATCCGCTTCGTCACTGGACGACGATTTCCTTGAACAGAACAGCGTTCACCTGTGTCGGTGCGATCGCGACGTTGACGCGGCGCGTCAGCTCTTCCTTGAGACGGAAGATGCCGGCCGAGCCTTGCAGGTCGGTGACGCGCAGTTCGCGCAGATAAGTCTGGAAGATGTCGGTGAGGCGCGGCATCGACGGCGTGATCTGCGCGACGACCGGCTGCTCCTTCACCTCGAGCACGATCTTCATCTTGAGATACTGGACGCGCTCGCCGGGCTGGCTCGACAGGTTCACCAGCAGTTCCGGCACGTCCATGAACACAGGCGGCTTCGGCGGCGGCGGCCCCTCGGCCACCTTCTCCTTTTGCCCCTTGAAGAAGAAGAAATACCCGCCGGCGCCGCTAACGATCAGCAGCCCCGCAACTGCGATGAGGATGATCTTGAACCGGTTCTTCGCAACCGGGACCTCTTCGCCCTCTGCGCCAGTCTCGTCGACCTGTTGTTCGCCGTCAGCCATTGTTCGCCCGCCCGCTTGCGAGGGTCGTCCTGCTGGCTGCCGAGAGGCTTGAGACGCGATACGAACTGCCGCCGGCGCACAAGGGCGCCCTGTAGTGCTTGGTCCGGACGCTAGCGGCGCAATGGTTAACGGTTTCTTTCTTTTGTCCTTCAACTGGGAAAAATTTGCCGAGGCAATATGGTCAACAAGACCTTATCTGCCGGGGCGTCCACCCTTCCCGTTTGATTCAAGACTCTGATTTCTCAAGCAAATCACGATTGGCACGATCCTCGCAAAGTCCCTTACGAACCGCGAGCTTGGGAGAGCTTGAGCGGTTCGTAATGACCCTTCGCAGCTTTGGGAGAGGCTGCGGCGGGTCTTCAGGGGAGAACCACCGATGGAGAATGCACTCCTCATCGGATTATCGCGCCAAGTCGTGCTTGAGCGGAATGTGGATGTCATCGCGAACAACATCGCGAACATCAACACGACCGGATTCAAGGCCGACCGGCAGCTCTTTGAAGAATTCCTGACCTCGCCCGCCCGCGATGAGAGCTTCCCCAGCCGGGACCGCCGGGTCAGCTTCGTGCAGGACCGCGGCACGGTCCATGATTTCGCGCAGGGCCCGGTCGAGCCGACCAAGAACCCGCTCGATGTCGCGCTCTCCCGCGACAACTTCCTCGTGGTGCAGACGCCGAACGGCGAACGCTACACCCGCAATGGCGCGCTTCAGATCAACAATCAGGGCCAGCTCGTTACGACTGCCGGCTTCCCGGTGCTCGGCGCCAACGGCCCGATCACCATCCAGTCTGGCGATCAGGACCTTGCGATCGCGCCTGACGGCAGCGTGACCGTCCGTGAAGGCCTCGTCACCGCCACCGAATCCGTGCGCGGCAAGCTTCGCCTCGTCCGCTTCGACGAACCGCAGCGCCTGACCAAGGAAGGCAATACCCTGTTCGCAGCGCCTGCCGGTGTTGCTCCGCAGGTCGATCCGCAGGCGATCGTCCGCCAGGGCTTCGTCGAGAAATCGAACGTCAACGCCGTCGCCGAGATGAGCAAGATGCTCGAAGCGGTGCGTCAGTATCAGCAGATCACCACCATCGTTCAGCAGCAGGGCGACCTGCGCAAGACGGCGATCGACCGTCTTGCTGACGTGCCGGCCTAAGGAGAGATTCCATGCGCGCACTTCACACCGCCGCGACCGGAATGATGGCCCAGGAACTCAACGTTCAGGTCATCTCGAACAACATCGCCAACCTGCGCACCACCGGCTACAAGAAGCAGCGCGCGGAATTCCAGGACCTGCTCTACGAAAACGTCCGCCGCGTCGGCACCCAGTCGTCGGATCAGGGCACCGTGCTGCCGGTCGGCATCGAAATCGGTTCGGGCGTCAAGACCGTCGGCACGCCGCGCGTCATGAGCCAGGGCACCTTGCTGCCGACGTCGAAGGACCTCGACGTGGCCGTCCGCGGCGAAGGCTTCTTCCGCGTCAACCTGCCCGACGGCCGCACCGCCTACACCCGCGACGGCTCGTTCGAACTCGACAATCAGGGCCGCCTCGTCACCGCGCAGGGCTATCTCGTGCAGCCCGGCATCACCGTTCCGCAGAACGCCACCGGCCTCACCATCAACGCGCAGGGCCAGGTCAGTGTCATTCCGGGCGGCACGACGACGCCGACGATTCTCGGACAGATCGAAACCACGATCTTCATCAACAAGGCCGGCCTCTCGGCGATCGGCGACAACCTCTATCTGGAAACGCCGGCTTCCGGCACACCGCAGAACAGCGTGCCGGGCGCGCCGGGCTACGGCGACCTGCTGCAAGGCAATCTCGAACAGGCAAACGTCGAAGTCGTGTCGGAAATCTCCGACCTGATCGCCGCGCAGCGCGCCTACGAGATGAACGCCAAGGTTATCAGCGCCGCCGACCAGATGATGCAGTCCACCACCAACATGTTCCGCTGAGGATGACGATCATGATGAAGCGGATTGCCGTCGCAGCCTTCGCGATCCTCGCCGTCCCGGCCGCGTTCGCGCAGGACATGGAGGACACGATCGCCATCCCGACGCTGCGCGCCAGCGTCACCGTCACCAGCGACGTGGTGCGGATCGGCGACATGATCGAGAACGCGGGCTCCGCCGCGCAGATCGCGATCTATCGCGCGCCAGATCTCGGCACCACCGGCACGCTTGCCGCCGATCAGGTGATCGCGACGCTGCGCAATCATCGCGTCATCGGCGTCGACGCGAGGGACATCCGCGAAATCAGCGTGACGCGCGCCTCGCGCGTGTTCGCCATCAAGGACATCGAACGCGTGGTCGGCGCAGCGCTCGAACGCCGCAACGGCCTCGGCGACGCCGCCGACCTCCAGCTCACCTTCGACCGCGACGTGCGGATGCTTCAGCTCGACGCGACCTCGACCGGCGAGCCGCAGGCGGTGGCCGTGCGCTACGATCCGCGCACCACGCGCTTCGACGTCACGTTCGACATTGGCAACAGGGCCGGCGCGCAAGCGACGAAGCTGCGCTTCACCGGCACCGCGCTCGAAACCGTGCAGACCGTGATCGCCGCCCGCAACATCGAGCGCGGCGATATGCTGAAGGCCGCCGACATCATCGTCGAGCGCCGTCCGAAGAACGAAGCTGGCAACGACCTGACGACCCGCGAGCGCGCGCTCGGCATGCAGGCGCGCAAAGGCGTCCGCGCCGGCCAGCCGATCCGCGGCGCCGACCTCGCGCGGCCCGACCTCGTCACCCGCGATCAGAGCGTGACTCTGGTCTTCAACGCGCCCGGCATCTACCTCACCGTTCGCGGCAAGGCCATCGACGGCGGCACCGAGGGCGACACCGTCACCGTCATGAACCTGCAATCGAAGCGCACGGTGCAGGGCACCGTGGTCGGCCCGGCGCAGGTCCTCATTGCTTCGCCCTCGCCGCGCATCGTCGCCGCCGCGCAGCAGACCGGCGTTCCCGCCAACGACACGGTCGGCTCGCTCACCACCGGCCAGAACTCCGCGCCTCCAGCATCGAAAGTCGAGTAAAGTTCATGTCACGCAGTGTTCCCCTGAAGCGAACCCTCCGCACCGGCACGATGCTGGCGCTCGGATGCCTCGTCTGCGGATGCTCGTCGATCGACCGGCTGACGCAGATCGGCGAGAAGCCCGCGCTTTCCGCGATCGAGAACCCGACGGCGCAGCCCGGCTACAAGCCGGTGCAGATGCCGATGCCGACGCCGCAGCCCGCCTCCTACAATCCGAACTCGCTGTGGCGGAACGGCTCGCGCGCCTTCTTCAAGGATCAGCGCGCGCGGCAGGTCGGCGACATTCTCACCATCACGGTGAACTTCACCGACAAGGCCAACATCGCCAACCAGACGAGCCGCAGCCGCTCCAGCAAGGAAGACTCCGGCGTCACCGACTTCGCCGGCAGCAAGCTCGTCACCGGCGCCGCCGCATCCGTCTTCCCCGGCCGCATCCTCACCACCGACGCAACCGCATCCACCGACGGCAAGGGCTCGGTGCAGCGGCAGGAAAACCTGCAAACCTCCGTCGCCGCCGTGGTGACGCAATTGCTGCCGAACGGCAATCTCGTCGTCGAGGGCAAGCAGGAGATCCGCGTCAACTTCGAGGTCCGCGAACTGATCGTCGCCGGCATCGTCCGCCCCGAGGACATCCAGAGCGACAACACCATCGATAGCAGCAAGATCGCGCAGGCCCGCATTGCCTACGGCGGCCGCGGCCAGATCACCGACGTGCAGCAGCCGCGCTACGGCCAGCAGGTGCTCGACGTGCTGCTGCCGTTCTGAGTGGTTTTGATGAGCAGAATGACCAAATCTGTCATTGCGAGGAGCGCCAGCGACGAAGCAATCCAATTCCGAGTGCTGAGCTGGATTGCTTCGCTCCGCTCGCAATGACGTTCCCATATAAGTTTTACCAGCTCCCACACACTGCTGCGAACCTAGGCGCGGCGATGTGTACGATGCGGCCTCCGGTAGCTCCCCTGCCGGAGGCCGCGATCGTTTCGAGTGGACATCCGCACGTTGTCAATGACGGCTCTTCCGCAACCCGGGCAAGCCCGCTAACGTGATCGCGTTTGGAGGATCGATTTCAATGACATCATTTTCGGCCAGAACTTTTTCAGTTTGCGCGTTTGTATTCTTCGCCTTTGCCCTCGTCGTCGCGCATGCGCCCTCGGCGCTCGCATCCGGCGCGCTGGCCGTCGGCCAGACCGGCAACGTCACCAAGGACGGAATCGCGATGGGCTGGACCACCGGCTACGCGGACCCAAAAGGTGCGGAAGCTGCGGCCATGAAGCACTGCCTCAACTTCAAGGACGCGCCGGAGAAAACCCGCAAGCGCTGCAAGGTGGTGAGGGCGTTCGAGGATCAGTGCGTGGCGATCGCGCTGGACCCGAAGGCCGGAACGCCCGGCTACGGCTATGCGATCCGCGCGACGATGACCGAGGCCAAGGACGAGGCGATGTCGAGGTGCCGCGAGACCGGCGGCAATCGCGCCAAATTTTGCGTCGACTCGGATTCCGGTTGCGACGGCAAGGCCAAATAGGCCGCGCAGGCAGCCCACGCGAGTAGCCCGGTAAGCCGCCGTTTCGCAGGTGCGTTGCGACACAATTGCCGCGCTACCCGCGACGTGGCATGGAACGTCCATGCTGGAACCGGGTACGCCCAATCGGCAACGGCTTGACCTGCTGCGCGCGATCCTGCGCCGGCACGTCGCATTCGATTCCACCGACATCCTCGCCACCATCCAGGCCGATGCCGATTTCCTCGACCTGCCCTCCGGCGGTGTCCTGTTCCGGCAAGGCGAAACCAGCGACGACGTCTACTTCGTCCTCTCCGGGCGGCTGCGCGCCTCAGCAGACGACGGCAAGGGCGGCACCCGCATCCTCGGCGACATCGGCCGCGGCGAAACCATCGGCGAACTCGCCGTGTTCACCGGCGAGCCGCGCTCCGCCACCATCACGGCGCTGCGCGACAGCTCGGTGGTGAAAGTTACGCGCGCGACGCTCGACCGCGCGCTGATGAAGGCGCCGCAAATCGGCATCGCCATGACGCGCATCGTCATCGAGCGCTTCCGCCGCTCCGAGCGCGAGCGACAGGCCCCGGTCGTGCCGGTCAACGTCTGCTTCCTTCCCATCACGCCCGGCGTCGATGCGGTGCGCCTGGCCGAGCGTGTGCGCGAGGCGCAAGGCGCGAGCGCGCGCGTGGCGATGCTCACGCCCGCCACCATCGCCGATCACTTCGGCACCAATGCCGAAAAGCCGGTGTGGCAGCGCTATGGCGAGGTCGCCGCCTACGTCGACCAGATCGAGGCGCGCAGCGGCGCGGTCTATCTCGTCGCGGATTCCACCGACGGCCCGTGGACGCGCTTCTGCCTGCAATATGCCGACGAGATCGTGCTGCTCGCGGGCGCGACCGGTGCGCCGCATCTATCTCCGATCGAAACCGCACTGTTGTCCGGCGACGAGCCGGTGTCGATCGCGCGGCAGACGCTGGTCCTGCTGCATCCCGCGCACCTGAAGAGCCCGGCCGGTACGGCTGCGTGGCTCGATGCGCGCCCGAAAGTGTCGCGGCATTTTCATATCCGCCAGGACGCGCCGCGCGACATTGCGCGAATCGGGCGCATCGTCTCCGGCCGCGGCGTCGGTCTCGTGCTCGCGGGCGGCGGCGCCCGCGGCTTCGCCCATGTCGGCGTCTATCGCGCGCTGGAGGAAGCCGGCATCGACGTCGATTTCGTCGGCGGCACCTCGATCGGCGCGCTGATGAGCATGTGCGTCGCCTTCGATCAATCGGCGGAGGCGTTCGATCGCGCCACGCGAAAAGCATTCCTGATGCATCCGCGCGGCAACATCACCGGCGATTACAACTGGCTGCCGATGATCTCGCTGGTGAAGGGCAAGCGCACGCGCGAGTCGCTGTCGCGCTCGATCCGCGATGCCGCAGGCCGGCGCATCAACATGGAGGACACCTGGAAGACGCTGTTCGTGATCGCATCGAACTTCTCGACCGCAAGCGAAGCCGTGCTGACGCGCGGCGATCTCGCGCGCTGCGTGGTCGCGAGCTACGCTATTCCCGGCGCGTTGCCGCCCGCCTTCATCAACGGCGACATCCTGTTCGACGGCGGCACCTTCAACAATTTCCCGGTGGACGTGATGATCCGCATGGGCGCCGGCAAGATCATCGGCGTCGATCTTGCGATCGAGCAGAAACTGCACTTCGACCTCACGCGCACACCCGGCACATGGGCGCTGCTGCGCGACCGCCTGCGCGCGCCATCCAAGCGGCGCTATCCGCTGCCGACAATCCCCGAGACGATGGTGAACTCGACCTTCATCTCCTCGGTCGCCAAGCAGCAGGCGATGTGCAAGCTCTGCGATCTGCTGTTCCAGCCGCGCATCCCCGACGTCGGCCTGCTCGAATGGCGGCGCTACGACGACATCGTCAAGGCCGGTTACGACACCGCGACGGCGGTGCTCGGCAAGATGACGGACGCGGAGATCAAGGGGTTCAAGTAGGCCGACGAAGAATCCCTCCCCTTGATGGGGAGGGCAAAGGC
>JBEIPX010000581.1:0-1625 GCA_040376815.1 Bradyrhizobiaceae bacterium | reverse complement strand
GTCGAAGGCTGGGGCCTGCCGGTGTCGGAGAGCCTCGCCTACGGCAAGCTCTGCCTCGCCTCGAATACATCCTCGCTTCCGGAAGCCGGCGCGGGACTGGCGCTGCATCTCGGACCCGACGACGATGCGTCGTGGCATGCAGCGATTGCCGATCTCGCGGTAAACCCGCAAAGGCTCGCCGACGCCGAGGCGCGCATCCGTGCAAACTACAGACAGCGAAGCTGGCAGCAGGCAGGGACGGAGCTCACCATCCATCTCGACGCGCTGCTCGCGCGCAAACAGTGATAGACTGAGTCGTTCGATTTCCGGATTTCAGGATACCCGCCATTCGCATCGCTCTCGGCATCGTCAATCTGTTTCCAAGCGGCGGCCTGCAACGCGATTGCACAGCTATTGCCCGCCGCCTGATGGCGCGCGGCCATGACGTGACGATCTTCTGCCGCAGCCGCGAGGGCGAATTTCCCGATCTGACGATTGTCGAACTGCCGAACATCGCGCTCACCAACCATGGCCGGAATATCCGCTTCGCGCGCCACCTGTCCGCCGCCGTCAAGGATCGCTTCGATGTGGTTGCCGGCTTCAACAAAATGCCGGGCCTCGACGTCCTGTATTGCGCCGATCCACCGGCAAAGCAGCCGCGCAACCTGTTCGACCGCATCAACCCGCGCGTCATGGGTATGCATCGGCTCGAATCATCCTGCTTCGGACCGCAGTCGGACACGCAGCTGCTTCTGCTCGCCGGTCCTCAGCGCAATGACTATGAGCGCATCTGGTCGATGAAGGAGACCCGCGTTGCGGTGATGCCCCCGACCATCGAGCGTGGCCGTGCGCAGCCCGCGTTGCGCGGCAGCGATGCCCGCGCCGAGATGCGGTCCAAGCTTGGCCTTACCTCATCGACGCTGGCCTGGCTGTTCGTTGCCGGATTTCCGGACACGAAAGGCTTCGATCGCATCGTCACGGCACTTCCGGCATTTCCACACGTGAAGGTGCTGTGCGCCGGTTTCAATCTTGCCGATCCGAAGCTGAGCCGCCTGGCCACGCAGGCCGCCCATCTCGACGTCACGCAGCAGATCGTCTCGCTCGGACGCCGCGAGGACATTCCGGCGCTGATGGCGGCAAGCGATCTGCTGGTACATCCCTCGCGGCTCGACATCACCGGTACCGTGATCCTCGAAGCGATGGTCAACGGCCTTCCGGTCATCGCCACTGCGCTCTGCGGATATGCGCCGCATGTCGCGGCCGCCGACGCGGGCATCGTCATACCCGAGCCGTTCGCGCAACGCGCGTTTGCCTCGGCACTGGAGCAAGCGAACGATGCGGCGCGGCGCGCGCGCTGGAGCGCGAACTCGGCTGCATATGGCGCAGCCCACGATCTTTATTCCGGACTGGATCGCGCCGCCGACGCTATCGAACGCGCGGCAAAATCACACTGAGACGCCAGCCTTGGCGAGATGCGGCGCCAGCAACTCGGCGACCGCACGACGCTTGTCCTCGGCGAATTCGAGCCGCCCCATCAGCCCGACCTCGTGCAGCCACGGACCGCACCACTGGAAGGGCGCATCCGTCATCTGCAAACCCTCGCGGAACGGCACGAAGACCGTTTCCTGCTCGCGGATATTTTCACG
>JBEIPX010000139.1:0-7450 GCA_040376815.1 Bradyrhizobiaceae bacterium | reverse complement strand
GTTCTGCCCCTTCAGGCGGATCGCGCCGGAGTCCGGCCGCAGCAGGCCCGATATCAGGTTGAGCGCGGTGGTCTTCCCCGATCCGTTCGGGCCGAGCAGGCCGAAAATTTCGCCTTCGCCGACGCTAAACGTAAGATCGTTGACGGCGACGAGGCCGCCGAAGGCGCGGGTGAGGCCTTCGATCTGCAACACGGGTGCGGTGCGTGCGTCGTTCATGCCGGCACCCGTTCGGAGCGTGCGGTGGCCTTTGCGCGCGTGTCTTCGATCAGGCCGGCGACGCCGCGCGGCAGCAGGTAGACGATCACGAGGAAGATGCAGCCGAGAATGATCGTGAAAGTGTTGGGGAAGCGCGCGCTCAGCACCTCGAACAGCAGCGTCAATGGTATGGCGCCGAGCACAGGCCCCCAGAGCCGGTGCGCGCCGCCAAGCAGCGCCATGATCAGCACCTGGAACGAGATCATCGAGTTGAAGGCGATCGCCGGCTCGATGTAGGTCCAGCGCGGCGCCATGATGGCGCCGACGATCGCCATCACGGTCGCGCTGATGGTGAACAGCATCACTTTGGCGATCGTGGTGTTGATGCCGCTGTGCGCGGCGACGGTTTCGTCCTCGCCGATGATGCGCAGCGCAAAGCCGAGCCGCGAGCGGGCGATCAGCCAGCCGAGCAGGAAGACGGCGGCGGCGAGCAGCAGGAGCTGCCAGTAGATGTCGGCCTGGGTGATGTTGACGAACACATAACGCCCGAGCACGCGCGACTTGTTGACCTCGAACCAGACGACCAGCTGCTTGATCAGCTCGGCAAGGCCGAAGGTGAAGATGACGAAGTAGACGCCGCTCAGCCGCAGCGTCGACAGCCCGACGACGGCGGCCAGAACGGCGCCGAGGCCGGCCGCGATGAGGAGCACCAGCGGCCACGGCAGGACCTCGCCGAGAACCGCGACGGTGTAGGCGCCGACGCCGAAGAAGGCCGTCGTCGCCAGCGAGACGTAGCGGGTGGGGCCCGAGAACAGGCCCCATGCGGTCGCGAGCACGGTGTATTGCAGCAGCCCGATGGCGAGCGCGAGGTAATAGGCGTTGGCGAGGTGCGGAACGAACGCCAGCAAGGCAAGTGCCGCCAGCGCGGTTGCTGCAAGAATTGCGGAGCGCATTGTCATCGTGTGGCCCGGCCGAACAGTCCCGCGGGCTTCACCAGCAGCACGGTCAGAAAGAGTGCGAAGTTGACGGCAAGCGTGAGGCCGGGATCGACGAATGCCGAGACCAGCGCCTCGCTGACGCCGAGCAGCAGGCCCGCAATCAGGCAGCCCATAATGTTGCCGACGCCGCCCATCACGACGATGATCAGCGCCTTCATCGTGTAGACCACGCCGGACGATGCATTGAAGGTGAGGAACGTGCTGACCAGCACGCCTGCGGCAGCCACCAGCGCTCCACCGAGCGCGAAGGTGAGCGCGGATGTGCGCGGCACGTCGATGGCGACGAGCTGCGCGGCGATGGGATCGACCGCAACCGCGCGCACGGCGGTGCCGGCGCGGGTCTTGGTCAGCGCGAGATAGAGCACGATGCCGATCACGATGGCGACCGACAACGCGGCGAGGCGGTTCGCTGCGACGATCTCGCCGAGAAAGTTCACGGGATAGGCGAGAAACGAGTAGCTGTAGTAGGCGCCGCCGAACACCGACAGCATCAACCCCTGGACGATGAAGGTGAGTCCGAAGGTCGCGAGAATGCTGTCGACCTCAAGCGCGTCGCGGGTCTTGGCGCGCCTGACCAACGGCGTCAGCAGAACCTTGTAGATGACGAGGTTGATGACGAAAGCGGCAGGCACGACGAACGCCAGTCCGACGAAGGGGCTCAGCGCCCATCCGGTGAAGAGCCAATGCGATGCAAAGGCGGCAGCGATCAGAAACTCGCCGTAAGAGAGGTTCATGATCCGCGCCACACCGTACTGGAGCGTGAGCCCCATTGCGGTGAGCGCATACATGCCACCCAGCATCAGGCCGGTCAGAATGGCGTTCGCCATGATTTAGCCAGTTCAGTCTTGAGCAAAAGTTTTCAGCGAAGTTTTGGAGCGGCGTGCGTTTACTGCGTAACCCAGGCCGGTTTCGGCACGATGGCCTTGCGCGCACCGTCGTTGCCGGCCGGCGAGATGCCGTAGAACTCCCCGTCCTGCCACTGGCCAACCCACCAGTAACGTGTCGGCATGTTGTTCTCGAGCTTCACCTTGCCGATCACCGTGTCGAACGTGCCGGTCTGCAATTCCTTGATGACGGCGGCGCGATCGACCTTGCCGACCTTCTCGATCGCCTGTTGCAGCATCTGCAAGCCAGCATAGGTGACGGCGCTCGCCCAGCGATCCGGCTCGGCGCCGTTGGCGGCGGAAGCCTTGTGCCTGGCGAGGTAGTCCTTGATCGCAGGGCTGTCGCCGCTCCAGCCGCCGATGCCCATCACACCTTCGATGTTTTTGCCGAAGCGCTGACGGTAAAGCGGAAACGCCGTGCCGACGCCGGTGTAGAACACCTTCGGATTGAGGCCGGCGATTCGCGCCTGCTCGGTGATCGCAAGCGTATCCGGCGGATAGCTGAAAGCGATGAATACGTCCGGATTGAGCGTCTTCACTTCGTTGATGAGCGGCGCGAGATCCTGCGAGCCGATCGGATAGGTCTTGTCGTAGGCGAGCTTGAACTTCGCATCCATCAGCGCCTTGCGGCCGGCGGCCGACAGATCGATACCGAAGCCGTCGGCGATGCTGACCATCGCGACCGTGTCGCCGATCTGCTTCTCGTCGCGCAGCTTCGTCAGCAGCTCGACCAGCGATTTCGCTGCGTCGGCGCTGGTGCCCAGCAGCCAGAAGCTGTTCGGCCAGCGCTTGGCGAGTTCGGGCGCGCGGTCGGTGACGGCGGTGGAGGCGATGTGCGGATAGCCTTCGCGGTTCAAGGTCGGGCCGACGGCGAGGTTGAGGCCGGTGCCCCACGGCGGAAGGATGAAATCGACCTTGTCCTGGTTGATCAGGCGCTCCAGCGCACGCACGGCTTCTTCGGCATTCGAGCGGTCGTCGTACTGAACCACTTCGATCGGCACGCGCTTGTCGCCGAGCTTGATGCCGCCGGTAGCGTTGACTTCCTTCACCCACAGTTCGTAGTTCGGAATCGTGGTAACGGCGGCGCCGCCGGTGTTCGGGCCGGTGCGCGAGATCGCGTAGCCGATCTTGATCGAGCTTTGCGCCGCGGCGGTCGCGATCAAGCCAAGCGTTGTTGTGAAGAGCGTCGTCGTGAAGAGCGTGGCGGCGCAGACGCTCGCAAGCAGCCCGGTGCGGCGGGTCAGCGATGTCCTCATGTGACGTCCTCCAGAATGCATAGACCGGCGCGGTTGGCTCGCGCTCGTGAGTGCCCAAACGTTAGGGGAGGTTATAGGAAGCTTGGAATTGGACGAAATCGGGGAAAGATTGTACAATGCTGGTAATTGATCGCCGCTTTGGGCGGCGTTTCGTCTCAGTGAGGGCACGATATTGGCGTCGCCGGACATGATCGGACTGCCGGCCGGGATCGCGTTGGCGGTCCGGGCGGAGGCATTTTCTGCAGCTCTGGCGCCCCGGACCTGGGCCATCCGGCAGAAGGATGGACGCCGCGCTCACCTGCTGCTGCTCCAGTCTGATCGCGCCGCCGTCACCTGGCAAGGGACGAGCGTTGCGATCGAGGCGCCGACGCTGCTCTGGCTGCCGGGCAATCTCGATGCGATCATCGAAACGAGTGCGGGTGCGCAAGGACTGATGCTCTCTGTCGAGGACGACCTGCTGATCAAAATCATTGCCGGAAGCGCCGAAGCGCGCGATCTGCGCCGCACCACGGATCGCGTGGCCTTGATCAGCGGCGAAACGCTGACGCCGCATGTCGATGCCATCAGCGAATCGTGCCGCGCCATCGCAGCGGAGCTGCGTACGCCCGATCATGGCAGTGCCAGCATGATCTCGTCGCATCTGCTGCTGTTGTGCCTGCATCTGTGGCGGCTCGGCGCATCGCGCGACGATCAGGACGAGGCGGGCGCGCGCGGCGGCGGCGCGGCGCTGGTCGGAAATTTTCTCCAGATGGTCGAGCTGCACTATCGCGACGGCTGGTCGGTCGCGCGTTACGCGGCCGCGCTCGGCGTGACGTCCGACAGGCTGCATGCGCATTGTCAGCGCGAACGCGGCAGCGGGCCGCGCGCCATCATCCATGAGCGGCTGGTGCATGAGGCGCGCACGCGGCTCGCGCAGCTCGATCTGCCGGTGGAGCAGATCGGCTACGGCCTCGGCTTCCGCGATCCGGCGTATTTCAACCGCTTCTTCCGCAAATATTGCGGCGCATCGCCCGGCGTCTATCGGCGTCAGGCGCGGCTCGAAAATGCGCGCAGCCGGCCGTCCTATGCCGCATGGCCGTGATGACGAAGATATATCCGCGCCTGCGGATCGTCGCGTTGCGCGGGCACGGCTGGTGTGAGACGTTGTCGCACGCAAATTCAGTGAGGTGGTGTGGTGGCGAACACGTTCAAAGCAGCCGTGGTTCAAGCGGCGTCCGTTGCGTTCGATCCCGAAGCGACCGTCGCCAAGGCGGAAAAGCTGATCGCCGAGGCGAAAGCCACCGGTGCGAAGATCGTGGTGTTTCCGGAAGCCTTCATCTCCGCCTATCCGAAGGGGCTGAACTACAGCATCGCGGTGGGCATGCGCGCGCCGGATCATCGCGAGGCGTATCGCCGCTATTTCGACAGCGCCATCGACGTGCCGGGACCGATCACCGAACGTTTATCGGAAGCCGCGCGCGCGAACGAAATCTACGTCGTCATGGGCGTGATCGAGCGCGACGTCGGCACGCTCTACTGCACGGTGTTGTTCTTCGGACCTGACGGCACGCTGATGGGCAAGCATCGCAAGCTGATGCCGACGGCGACCGAGCGCCTCGTGTGGGGTTTCGGCGACGGCTCGACACTGCCGGTGTTCGATACGCCGGTCGGCAAGGTCGGCGCGGTGATCTGCTGGGAAAACTACATGCCGATGATGCGCATGGCGATGTACTCCAAGGGCATCAGCATCTACTGCGCGCCGACGGCAGACGATCGCGACAGCTGGCAGGCGACGATGCAGCACATCGCGCTCGAAGGGCGCTGCTTCGTGCTGAGCGCATGCCAGTTCGCGCGCCGCAAGGATTATCCGGCCGATTACGAAGCGGTGCAGGGCAACGATCCGAATACGGTGCTGATGCGCGGCGGCAGCGTCATCATTGGCCCGCTCGGCAACGTGCTCGCCGGTCCGAATTACGACGGCGAGTGCATCCTCACGGCCGATGTCGATCTCGACGATGTCGCGCGCGGAAAATTCGATCTCGATGTGGTCGGCCATTATTCGCGGCCGGATATCTTCCGCTTGCTGGTCGACGAGCAGCCGAAGCCGCCGGTGTTCTCCAACAGCGGCGTGCAGACGATCGACGGCCGCTAGCTTGAGGCTAGCCATTATTCCAGAATCTGCAACAGTGCTTTCCCGTCTCACCCGATTATGGTGACGGCGGCGTGCGACTAGGTTCCCTCGAGGCAAGGACAATCGTCCGATGCCTGGAGGAGACGACCAATGAAGCTCTATTTCCACCCCGTTTCCGGGCACTCGCACCGCGCCCGGCTGTTTCTGTCGCTGATCGGCGTCAAGCATGAGCTGATCAATGTCGACCTGATGGCGGGCGCGCAAAAGCAGCCCGACTTTTTGAAGCTCAATTCCTTCGGTCAGGTACCGGTGCTGGATGACGACGGCATCGTCGTCGCGGATTCGAATGCGATCCTGGTTTATCTTGCGAAGAAGTTCGGCAAGTCCGATTGGCTGCCGGAAGACGCCAAGGGCGCGGCGGCGGTGCAACGCTGGCTGTCGGTTGCTGCCGGCGAGATCAGCCGGGGACCGGCTGCTGCGCGCCTGCAAGTGCTGTTCAAGCTGCAAGGCGATGCAGCCGAGATCATCAGGAACGCACACAACGTGCTGAAGCTGGTCGACACCGCGCTGAACGGCCGGGAATGGCTCGCGGGATCTCGCGCGACGATCGCCGATGTGGCGCTCTACAGCTATATCGTCAGCGCGCCGGAAGGGAACGTCGACCTTTCCGCGTATGGCAACATCAATGCGTGGCTGCGCCGGGTCGAGGGGCTGCCGGGATTCGTCCAGTTCGATGTCAACAAGGTCGGGCTGGCTGCCTGAGGCCATCGGTTGAAGCTATCGGCGGCGGCGCACCGGCATAACAGGAGAAGAGTGGTAATGACCACGACAACAAGAACGACGGGATCTCCATGGCATGCCGGTGAAATCGCGATGCACGAGCATGCGGGCGTGGCGCAGCGGCTGGGCGACATCGGCAACCGGCTGATCCGCGATCATTTGATCGAACAGCATCGCGAGTTTTTTCCGAAATTGCCGTTTGTCGTGCTCGGTTCGGTCGACGGCAGCGGAGATGGGTGGGCGACGTTGCGCGCAGCGAAACCGGGGTTCCTCCAGACCCCGGACGCGCACACGTTGAGCGTTGCGCTCGCCCGCGATGCCGCCGATCCGGCCGATGCCGGACTGAACGACGGCCAGGCGATCGGTGTGCTCGGCATCGAGCTCTCGACACGGCGGCGCAATCGCCTCAACGGCACGATTCATCGAAGCCACGCGGCGGCGTTCGACATCGCGGTCGAGCACGCGTTCGGTAACTGCCCGAAATACATCACGCAGCGGCAATTCGAATTTAGCCGCGATCCGGCTGAGCCGCTGTCCGGCGCGGCGGACCGGACGGATCGCCTCGACGCGCGCGCGGTAGCGCTGATCGAGCGCGCCGATACGCTGTTCGTCGCGTCCTATCTCGATCGTGATGACGGCCATCGGCAGATCGACGTGTCGCATCGCGGCGGCAAGCCCGGTTTCGTGCGGGTCAAGGACGGCGTGCTGACGATCCCGGATTTCACCGGCAATCAGTTCTTCAACACGCTCGGCAATCTCCTGATCAATCCGAAGGCCGGTCTCGTGTTCGCGGACTTCGCTACCGGCGATCTTCTCCAGATCTCGGGCGAGGGAACGGTTCTGCTCGATGCGCCGGATATCGCGGCGTTCAAGGGTGCGGAGCGGCTGTGGCAAGTCCAGCCGCGCAAGGTTGTCTACCGCGAAGGCGCATGGCCGTTGCGGTGGACGGCCGTGACGGATAGCGCCTCGCCGTACTCGCTCGCGACCGGAAGCTGGGACGAGGTTGAAAAGTCCCGCTCCGATGTGTTGCCGATGTCCGCTGAATAGGTTCGTTTTCAACACGTCAGTTTTGATGGGGTGTCGCGCTGCAGCCTTGAAGCTTGCGGCGGCGGGTTCGTTTGCTTTACGTATCCTCATAGATGAAACGATTGTTCTGTCTGTCAGAACATCGCTTTAGCGCGACACCGTTCATTCGGGGCGGGCAGATCGCGCTACACTTCAACGAGG
>JBEIPX010000193.1:0-6183 GCA_040376815.1 Bradyrhizobiaceae bacterium | reverse complement strand
GGCCTTCCTTGTAGTCGTTCGATGCAAAGCAGGCGGCGACCGCGTCGTCGCAAGCCTTCATGTTGCGCCTGCTTTCGTCCTTGTAGATTTCGTTGGTGATCAGCTTGATCGAGTCGACCGTCATCGGCGCGTTGCCTGCGATCATGTTCGCGTAGTCGCGGACATAGGTTTCGAGCTGCGCGACCGGGACGACGCGGTTGACGAGGCCCATCATGCGGGCTTCCTCGGCATCGAACTGGCGCGCGGTATAGAAGATTTCCTTGGTGAACGAGGGGCCGACGATGTCGGCAAGGCGCTTCACGCCCGGATAGCTGTAACCGAGTCCGAGTTTCGCCGCCGGTACGCCGAAGCGCGAGTTGTCCGAGCAGATGCGGATGTCGCAGCAGGTCGCGAGTCCCATGCCGCCGCCGATGCAGTAACCGCGGATCATCGCGATCGTCGGCTTGGAGAAACGCGCGACCGCGCCATAGCCGTGATCGACGGCCTTGTTGTATCGGTCGACCGCGGCCTGGGATGCGCGCTCTTCCTCGAACTTCGAGATGTCCGCGCCTGAGATGAAGGCCTTGTCGCCCGCGCCGGTGATGATGACGACGCGCACGTCCTTGTCTTTTTCGAACTGATTGATGAGTTCGCCGCAGGCTTCCCACATCTCCAGCGAGACGGCGTTGTGGCGCTCGGGATTGTTGAAGATGATGTATCCGAGGTGCCCGTCCTTGCGAGAGAGCATCTTGTCCGTCTTGGTCATGTCGTGCGTTCCTTAGAGTACCTTGTCTTGTTTTAGCGCGGCGATCTCGTCGCCGCCGAATCCGAATTCTGCGAGCACCTCGTCAGTCTGCTCGCCGATCTGCGGCGGCCGCGCCACGAACGTGCTCGGCGTGCGCGACAGCGAGAACGGTTGACCGACCAGTTGCCGCGGCGCACCGCTTGACAGACCTTGGCCCGGCGGCAGGTCCTGCGCCATCTTCAGGTGCTTCACCTGCTCGTCGGCGAAGACTTCGTCCATGGCGTAGATCGGCCCGCACGGCACGCCGGCCTCGTTGAGAATTCTGATCCACTCTGCGCTGGTCTTGCGCTGCGTCGCCTTCTCGATCGCCGCGTTCAGCGCGTCGCGATGCTGTGAGCGGCCTTTGCCCGTGGCGTAATCGGCGTGCTGTAACAATTTCGGCGCTTCGATCGCGTGCGCGAACCGCTCCCAGATCTTGCCGCCGGTGGTGGCGATGTTGATGTGGCCGTCAGAGGTCTTGAACACGCCGGTCGGAATCGCGGTCGGGTGATTGTTGCCGGCCTGCTTCGGCACGTCCTTTTCCACAAGCCAGCGCGCGGCCTGAAAGTCGAGCATGAAAATCTGCGCTTGAAGCAGCGACGTCTGCACCCACTGGCCTTCGCCGGAGACTTCGCGCTCAAGCAGCGCCGTCATGATGCCCATGGCGCAGAAAAGTCCGGCGCTGAGATCGGCGACAGGAATGCCGACGCGCACCGGGCCCTGGCCGGGGAGGCCGGTGATGGACATCAGCCCGCCCATGCCCTGCGCGATCTGATCGAAGCCGGGGCGTCCGGCATAGGGACCATCCTGACCGAATCCGGAGATGCTCGCGTAGACGAGGCGCGGGTTGATAGCCTTCAGGCTCTCGTAGTCGATGCCGAGCCTGTTCTTCACGTCCGGGCGGAAGTTCTCGACGACGACGTCGGCTTTCGCGGCAAGCTTCTTGAAGACTGCGAGCCCTTTCGGGTTTTTGAGATCGAGCGTGATGCCGCGCTTGTTGCGATGGAGGTTCTGGAAATCGGAGCCGTCGCGCGAACCGCCGCCGGGACTGCCGTCATCGCCGCTGCTCGCGGGTGGTTCGATCTTGATGACGTTGGCGCCCCAATCGGCGAGTTGCCGCACAGCGGTCGGACCGGAACGGATACGGGTCAGGTCGAGGACGGTGAAACGCGACAGCGCTGTTGAGGCGCGCGGGGCAGGCATTCGGCGTGAACTCCGGGAGCTAAATCCGTCGGTCGAGGTGGCGGACCATTCCCGAAATCGCAGCGCTTGTCAGCCGCAAATCGTGCGCGTCTGCTGTGCATCGTGCAACGCAAACAAAAACCCCCGGCGGAGCCGGGGGTTTTGGACGCGACGAACTCGCTACGAGCAGACGCTACGAACGCAACGCAACTTACTGCTTGGCAGCTTCCCAGCGGCCCGAGCAGGCGATACCGCCCGACGCGCCGTTCCACTTGCCGGACGCCGTCTTGCCGCTCATGGTGCCGTTGGCCATCGCGCCGTTGATCGATACGCGCACGAGGCCGGACGAATTCACGCTGCCCGACAGACCCTGTTGGGCCGAAACCTTGCCGTCAACGATGTTCACGGGGACGCTCATCGTGGGGTCGCAGGTGCCGTTCTTCGTGAAGATGGTGACGTTCCAGAGACCGTCATATTCGGAAGCAATGGCAGGCGCCGCGGCAACCGCGGACAGCGAGGCAAAAACGAGCGCGAAAGCGCGAACTGAGCGCATGAATCAGGTCCCCTGATCGATGTGTGTGATGGGTTGGCTTATGTTTCTGAAATGTGACCACATTGCGATGCAATATGGTAAAATCCATGCAATGGATAAGTTCCTTAAAAGCCTTTTGTTCCAATAACTTAATTGTGAGCCATGAGGTGCTTTTTTCAAGGAACCCAGCGCTGACTCAGGGCTTCTATCCGGATTTTCTTAAAATTTTCCGGCCGATTCGGACGTTTTGCCTACGGATGGTATCCCGGGGTGCTTTTCTGGCCCGGTCAGCGCTGTAGGTTGGGCCAATAACAATTCGGGCGGCCCAACGTGATGACTGCATATCGAGGCGTCTTTCCCTACCTGGTCTCCCCGGTGGACACGTCCGGCAAGGTCAAGACCGAGGTGCTCGGCCGCCTCTGCGACGACCTCATCAAGGCCGGGGTGCATGGCCTGACACCGCTCGGCTCAACGGGGGAGTTTGCCTACCTCGATCGCGAACAGCGCGCCGCCGTGGTCGCAGCGACCATCGAAGCGGCCGCAGGGCGGGTACCGGTGGTCGCCGGCGTGGCCTCCGCCAATACCGCTGACGCGGTGGCGCAGGCGAGGGCTTACGAGAGGGCGGGGGCCGACGGCATCCTTGCGATCATGGAGGCCTATTTCCCGGTGAAGGACGACGGGGTCGAGGCCTATTTCCGTGCCATCGCCGACGCCGTCGATATCCCGGTCGGCCTCTACACCAATCCGCAGTTCCAGCGCTCGGACCTCTCGCTCGATGTGATCGCGCGGCTCGCCAAGCATCCGCGTATCGTTTTCGTGAAGGATGCCTCCACCAATACCGGCCGGCTGCTATCGATCATCAATCGCTGTGGCGGCGATATCGACGTGTTCTCTGCGTCGTCGCATATTCCGGTGGCGGTGATGATGATCGGCGGGGCGGGGTGGCTCGCGGGACCCGCCTGCATCGTTCCGCGCGAGAGCGTCGCGCTCTATGATCTTTGCCGGGAGAAGCGATGGGACGACGCGATGGTGCTCCAGCGCAAGCTCTGGCGGATCAACGAAGCGTTCGCGCGCTTCAATCTCGCCGCGTGCATCAAGGCCGGTCTGCAAATCCAGGGATACGACGTCGGCGATCCGTTGCCGCCGCAGGCGGCCCTCAATGCAGACGAGCGGAAAATCGTCGAGAACACGCTGCGCGATATGGGTGCGCTTTGAGTAAGTGCGGCGCAGCAACCAGGTGCGCATTGGGGCGTGGACAGGGGCTGGCTTTTTCACGAAACTTGTCTGACAACTGACAACTTCAAGACCGCCAAGATCCGCTCCGCCTCGCTGTATCACCCCAAGAACAACAACAGATCGCAACCACACCCGGCGATCGATATGAGATGAATTCCCAACCATGGTGACTGTCCAAGTTCAGAAACTGATCGCATTCGTAACCGACATCTTCGTTCGCTCCGGCTCGTCGAAAGCGGAAGCCGGGCGTATCGCGACGTATCTCACGACCGCCAACCTCACCGGACATGACAGCCATGGCGTCATCCGCGTGCCGCGTTACGTCAATTGGGTGAAGGACGGTTCGATCGTTCCCGACCAGACCATCAAGGTCACGGTCGATACGCCGTCGCTTGCGGTGGTCGACGGACAGTATGGCTTCGGCCAGACGGTGGGACCGCAGGCGGTCGCGATCGGCATCAAGAAGGCGAAGGAAAGCGGGCTCTCAGCGATTGCCGTGCGCAACACCGGCCACATCGGCCGCGTCGGCGACTGGGCGGAGATGGCGGCGGCTGAGGGCATCGTTTCGGTGCATTTCGTCAATGCGGCCGGTTCGATTCTGGTCGCGCCGTTCGGTGGCGTCGAGCGCCGCTTTTCGACCGCTCCGTATTGCGTCGGCGTGCCGCGCAAGAACGCGCCGCCGGTCGTGCTCGACTTCGCGACCTCGCATGTGGCTGAAGGCAAGGTGCTGGTGGCAAGCCGCGGCGGCAAGAAGCTGCCGGAGGGCGCACTGATCGGACCTGACGGCTTCACCAGTGAAGATCCGCATCTGCTCTACGGCGAATATACACCCGATGGTGTGCGCGATCACTCGCAAGGCACGGGCGCGATCCGCGCCTTCGGCGACCACAAGGGTTCGGGCCTCGCGCTGATGTGCGAGCTGCTTGGCGGCGCGCTCACGGGCAACGGTGCGACGTCCGCCGGCCGCAAGTTCTCGAACGGATCGCTGTCGTTCTACATCGATCCGGAGCGGCTCGATTCGGCCGAATTCTTCGACACCGAGACCGCTCGCTACATCGCTTACGTGAAGGACACCAAACGCGCAGCCGGACACGATGCTGTGCTGGTGCCGGGCGAGCCGGAAGCGAAGATGCGCGCGGAGCGGACCAAAAACGGCATTCCTCTTTCCGACGACACCTGGGCCAGCATCGCGGCGACCGCGCGCTCGCTCGGCATCAACGATACGGCGATTGCGGACGCACGCGCCTGAGCGCAAAGTTTTTACTGAAAGCAGACAAGGACTGATCGATGGCAAACAAGGTCAAGGAAATCTGGGCGTCGGGCAAGGTGGTGGTGAACGCGTGGCTCGCAATCCCGTCCGGCTTCTCGGCGGAGGTGATGGCGGGCTGCGGTTTCGACAGCGTCACGGTCGATATCCAGCACGGCGTGCAGGATTACATGTCGATGATCGAATGCTTCCAGGCCATGGGCAAGCATCCGGTAACGCCGATGGTGCGCGTGCCGTGGAACGAGCCCGGCATCATCGGCAAGGTGCTCGACGGCGGCGCCATGGGCGTCATCTGTCCGATGATCAACACCAAGAAGGAAGCGGAAGACTTCGTCCAGTTCTGCAAGTATCCGCCGCGCGGCACGCGCAGCAACGGCCCGATCCGCATGGTGAGCTACGGTGCGCCGAGCGATTACCAAAAGACAGCGAACGCCGAGACGCTGTGCATTCCGATGCTCGAGACGCGCACCGCGGTCGAGAACATGGAAGCGATCCTCGACGTCGAGGGAATTGCCGGCGTCTATGTCGGTCCGAGCGACCTCGGGTTCTCCTATGGACTCGTGCCAAAGCTCGATCGCGAAGAGCCGGAAATGCTCAAGATCTACGAGAAGCTCATCAAGGAATGCGAGAAGCGCAAGATCTATCCCGGCATCCACTGCTCGGGCTGGGAAGGCGCGGTGCGCAACATCAACATGGGCTTCAAGCTGGTGACGCTCTTCAATGACAGCGGGCTGCTGTCGATGGCGGCGCGTCAGCACATCGGCGAGACGCGGAAGAACTCGGGCGGCAGGGCGTAGGGACTTGCTTGCCCCGGACGCTGCGCAGCGCTTGCGGTGCGCTGCTGAGCCGGGGCCGTACCGGGCGGAGTTTGGAATGGTCCCGGCTCTGCGATGCCGCGTTGCACGCTGCATCGCGTCCGGGACAAGTCTGGAAAACAGAAGGACAACGCCATGTCTGCATCTCTGGCTCCATCTTCAGTGATCCGGCTTCATCCCGTCGACAGCGTGGTGATCGCGCGGGCGACATTGCTGCCCGGAGCCTCTGTCGAGGGAAGTCTCACTGCGAGCGAACGCATTCCCGCCGGCCACAAGGTGGCGGTTAAGCCGATCGCAACCGGCGAGCCGATCCGCCGCTACGGCCAGATCATCGGTTTCGCCTCGCAACCGATTGCGCCGGGCCAGCACGTGCACACGCAGAACTGCG
>JBEIPX010000260.1:0-5047 GCA_040376815.1 Bradyrhizobiaceae bacterium | reverse complement strand
ATCATCGAGTTCGACTCCAGCGTCGGCGACGGCTCGTTTCCCGCCGCACGCAGCAAGCCATCGATGATCCTGCGATTCTGCATCGTCGGGCTGAGAAGACACAGCGGAATCCGCCCGACCTCCGCCCACGTCACCTCATCGCGATCGCCGAGCGCGCCCTTCGGCGACGTCAGCAGCCGGTATTCCTCATCATAGAGGGGGATCGCGCTTACACGCGTGAGAGGCTCGTTGTCGAGGTAAGTGATTCCGGCATCCACCTCGAGGTTGTCGATCATGCTCAGCACTTCGACCGACGTATGCGACAGGATGCTGAACTTCACGTTCGGATGCTTGGCGCGATATGGCGTCGTCAGCATCGCGCTCATCGCCAGGGCGGTCGGGATGGCGGCGATACGCAGATGACCCGCCAGGCCGCGCTTCAGTGCATCGACCTCCTGATGCATGGCCCGGGTGTCAGCAATAATTCTGCGCGCCCAATCGAGCACGCGCTCTCCTTCCGGCGTAAACCCGCGGAAGCGGGACCCACGCTGGACCAGAAGCACGCCGAATGATTCTTCGAGGCTTTTGACGGCAGCGGAAAGCGTCGGCTGGCTGATGCCGCAGCTCTCGGCGGCGCGGCCAAAATGCTGTTCGCGCGCCAGCGCGATCAAGAACTCGAGTTTGTCGATCATGGTTTCCTGCTACCCCGCCGCTACTCCTAAGCAACAGCAGTCGCGCGGCAAGCGGCTCAGGACTATCGGACGATCACTATTTCCGATCAATATCTATAGGAGAAGCCTATGGATCGGCAAATGCGCCCCGCAAAGCGGGTTTGGCGGCGGCTGTGCGGCTCTGTCCCTGAAGCGTGCGTTTGGCAACTCTCTCGTACCCAATCGCTGATGCGACCGGCCTGAACGTGATGCCAGGTTACCGCTCGCGAAGCATGCTGGTTCTGCTCAGCGACCTCACTTCCGGTCAACCGATGCGGTAGCCGATACCGGGCTCTGTCAGGATGACAGCCGGGTCCTCCGGATTCGGTTCGATCTTCTGGCGCAGCTGGCCGATGTAGACGCGCAGATATTGCGTGTCGCTCGTATGCGCGGCGCCCCACACCGCGGCGAGGATTTGCCGGTGGGTCAGAACCTTTCCGGCATGGCGCGCCAGAAAGCTAAGCAGTTCGAACTCTTTCGGCGTCAGCTTGATCTCTTCACCATTGCGGGTCACCCGGTGACGCACGCTGTCGATCTCGACATCCCCGATTCTGGCTGTCGGTGTTTCATTGTGCCGCTGCATGCGATGCCGGATCGCAGCGCGCAAACGCGCCAGCAGTTCACCGACACCGAACGGCTTGTTGACGTAATCGTCGGCGCCGAGATCGAGTGACTCGATCTTCTCGGCCTCCCGGTCGCGTGCCGACAGCACGATGATCGGCACGTCGGACCATGCGCGCACCTGCCGGATCACATCCTTTCCGTCGCCGTCAGGCAGACCGAGATCGAGCACGACCACGTCCGGAGCGTCCGCCGCGATCCGCTTGACGGCCTCCGCGACGGACCCGGCGGTCATCAGGTCGTAGTCGCTCGCCTCCAACGCAGGTTTGAGAAACCGGAGGATCGCCGGCTCATCGTCGACGACAAGAACACGCACGCGACTCATGCGGGGGTCTCCAATCGCGGCAGAGTCAAGGTCACGCGCGTCCCGGTGGCTGCTCCCGGTGGCGGACTTTCGACCGACACGCTGCCGCCGTGCGCCTCCATGATGCCGCGGGCGATCGCAAAGCCGAGCCCCGTCCGCTCGCCACGATCCCCATCGGCACTGACACTGACGAACTTGTCAAACACGCGGGGCAGAAGGTCAGGCGGGATGCCCGGCCCGTCGTCCCTCACCCGCAGGCTGACAGTCTCCCGGCCAACATCGGCATCGATGCTGATCGTTGCGGCGGCGGGCGTGTGAGCGACCGCATTACCGGCGATGTTGCTCAGGGCCTGTTCGATCAGGATGGCATCGGCATGAACGAGCGGCAAATCGGCCGGCAACGCCACCGTAATGCGCTGCGCTGCGCCGCGCCGGCGCGCGGCGCTGACGACGCGATCGGCGACCTCGCGCAAATCGATCCAGTCCTTGCGCAGTTCCAGCGCTCCGGCATCGATGCGCGTCATCGACAGCAGGTTACGTACCATGCCGTCGAGATGCTCGACCTCCTGCTTGATCTGCCTGAGAAGGTCGGCTCGCGCTGCCGGGGCAAGCTTGTCGCCGACGTCGATCAGCCCCGTGGCCGCGCCGAGGATCGATGCCAGCGGCGTGCGGAAGTCGTGCGAAATCGACGCAAGAACCGTGTTTCGCACACGCTCGGCCTCGATCGCGCTCTGGGTCTCAACCATCTCACGCGACAGAAAGCTGCGCTCGAGCGCGGCCGCGGCCTGCTCAGCGAGCGTATCCAGCAGCGCACGGATTTCGGAGTCGAGTTCGACCTTACCGGCCATCACGCCGATCGTGCCGATCGGTCCGCGCGCCGTCCGCAGCGGCAGGAACAGCCATGGCACCAGCGGCAATGTCGAGGTACGGCTGCCAGCGGGCTCGCCCTTTTCTACCGCCCAGCGGGCCGCGGACATCGACGCCGGGTCGAGGTCGTCTTCCGGCGGCCAGGCTGCACGGATTTGTAACTCGCCCTGCTCCTCCAGAAGAAGAATCGCCGGTTTGTCGAGGCTCGTATGAATCTCGCTGACCGCGCCTTCCGCGACCTGATCGACACTGGCAAGGCCGGATAGTCGCCGGGTGAATTCATAAAGCCTGCGCATGGCCCGCACCCGCGCGGCAGATATCCGCGCCTGCGTCCGCGCACGTCCCGCGAGCGCGGAGGTGATGATCGCGACGCCCAGAAAGATCACCAGCGCCAGCAGTTCGTAAGGTTCAGCAACGGTTAGGGTGTGGACCGGCTCGATGAAGAAGAAGTTGTAGGCAAGGAACGACAAGCCCGACGCCATGATCGCCGGCCACACCCCGAAGAACACCGCGGGCACAAGCACCGCGACCAGAAAAACCAGCGAGAGATTCGGGATCGGCGTCAGCGTCTGCAACAGGCGTCCGATAACCACCGCGGCAGCCACCGCCAGGGTAGCCGCCGCATAACCGGAGGCCGGGCCGGTCACCAATGTCCGGCTCACGCGCGGCGGCGCGCCGGCCGCGTTTGCGCCGGTGACGACGTGAATGGCGATTCCGTCGGCGAGGCGAACCAGATCCTGCGCGAGCGACCGGCGAAACAGCCCGGCGAAAAGGCGTCGCCTGCTGCGTCCGATCACGATCTGGGTGACGTTCTCGAAGCGAGCGACGCGCAGAAGCTCTTGAGCGAAATCCTGAGCGACCAGCGTCCTGACCTCCGCTCCAAGTGTCTGCGCCAGCTGCAGCGCTTCATCCACCAGACGATGAACCTGCTGCGCGCCGGGACGTTCCACCGTCACCGCGATCCAGGGCGCATCCATCAGATCAGCGAGGCGCTTGGCGCTGCGGATGAGCGCAATCGCATCCGAATCGGCTCCGACGCAAACCAGAATCCGTTCACCCGCCGCCCACGGCCCCTCGATCGCGTTCGCTTGCATCCGCTGCACCAGCGCCGCATCGATCCGCTCGGCAGCACGCCGCAGCGCCAGTTCGCGCAGCGCCGTCAGGTTTTGCGGTTTGAAGAAACTCTCGACTGCGCGCGTGGCGGTGTCCTGCACATAGACCTTGCCCTCCGCCAGCCGCCGCAACAGTTCGTCGGGAGGAAAATCCACGAGCACCAGTTCTTCCGCCGCATCGAACACGGTGTCCGGTACGGTTTCGCGCACACGTACCTTGGTGATCTTCTGGATGACCTCGTTGAGACTTTCTAGATGCTGGATGTTCAGTGTGGTCCAGACGTCGATGCCGGCTGCCAGCAATTCCTCGATGTCCTGCCAGCGCTTGGGGTGGCGGCTACCCGGCACGTTGGTGTGCGCATACTCGTCGACGAGCAGGAGTCCCGGCTTGCGCGCAAGCGCTGCATCCAGATCAAATTCCTGCATCACCTGGTTGCGGTAGACGATCGGCCGGCGCGGCAGGAGTTCGAGCCCCGCAACGAGCGCTTCGGTCTCACCGCGACCGTGCGTCTCGACCAGACCAATGACAACGTCCTGCCCTTCTTTTTGCGCGGTCCGCGCCGCGGTCAGCATCGCATAGGTCTTGCCAACGCCGGGCGCCGCCCCAAGAAAGATCTTGAGACGGCCGCGATTTTCCTGTTTCGCCAGGGCGAGCAGTGCGTCGGGCGACGCGCGTGGGGCAACGGTTGCGGGCATGGGTGCTCCTGCCCACCTAATTTAAGGCTTCATCGCATCAAGTGCGAGGTTCAACGCAAGAACGTTAACACGCGGTTCGCCGATAATCCCGAGAAGCCGGCCTTCAGTCCGGGCGGTGACCAGTTCGCGGATTCTGGCGACCGGGGCATTTCTTGCCCTGGCGATCCGGGCGATCTGGTTCGCGGCGTTCTCCGGGGAGATGTGCGGGTCGAGACCGCTGCCGGATGTGGTGACGCTGTCGGCAGGGACCGTCGCCTGCCCGCCTTCTCGCATGGTTTTGACGTCGGCAGTGACGCGATCAATCAGCTTCCGGGAGGTCGGTCCCAGGTTGGAGCCGCTGGAGCTCGCCGCGTTGTACGGCGCATCGATGGTCTTGGATGAGTCGCTCGGATCGGGCGCGCTGGTCGCCGAGGGGCGGCCATGGAAGTAGCTGTCGCTGGTGAACGATTGTCCGACCAAAGCCGAGCCGATCACTGCGCCGTCTTTCCGGATCAGGCTGCCACCGGCCTGCCGGGGCATTGCCGCTTCGGCGACGACCGTGATCGTCAGCGGATAGGCGACGCCCAGCAATGCAACAAACAGGGCAAGCATGACGAGTGCGGGACGAAGATGACACAGCATGAAACCCTCCTTCAGGCGAGACCAAGATTCAAGCGAGGCCCAGTGCATTGACGATCAGATCGACGAGCTTGATCCCCGCGAACGGAACGATCAGGCCACCGAGGCCGTAAACAACGAGATTGCGCTGGAGCAGCGCT
>JBEIPX010000271.1:0-4795 GCA_040376815.1 Bradyrhizobiaceae bacterium | reverse complement strand
CCTTCCGGGAGCCCGCGTGGATCAACCGCACCAAACCGGCCTTCGTCTCACCGACGCGCAGCGCGTCGACTGGCTGCGGCTGATCCGTTCCGACAATGTCGGGCCACGGACCTTTCGCGCGCTGATCAATCGTTATGGCAGTGCGCGCGATGCGCTGGAACGGTTGCCCGATCTCGCGCGGCGCGGCGGCGCATCCGGGCCCGCGCGCATCTGCTCGCACACCGAGGCCGAGCGTGAGATCGCGGCCTGCCTGCGGATCAATGTCTTTCTGCGCGCGCCGGGCGAATCCGGCTATCCGCCGCGGCTTGCGACGATCGACGATGCGCCACCGCTGCTGGGTGCGCGCGGAGACATCGCCGCATTCGAGCGGCCGATGATCGCGATCGTCGGCTCGCGCAACGCATCCGGCGCCGGGCTGAAGTTCGCAGGCGCACTCGCGCGTGATCTCGGCGAGGCAGGCTTTGTCATCGCCTCGGGCCTCGCCCGCGGCATCGATCAGGCCGCCCATCAGGCAACGCTGTCAACCGGAACGCTCGCGGTGCTCGCCGGCGGCCACGACCGGATCTATCCGGGCGAACACGAAGGCCTGCTCGCAGCCATTCTTCCCTCGGGCGGTGCGATCTCCGAAATGCCGATGGGGCATGCGCCGCGCGCCCGCGACTTCCCTCGCCGCAACCGTCTGATCTCCGGCGCAGCCCTCGGGGTCATCGTGGTCGAGGCGGCGCACCGCTCCGGCTCGCTGATCACCGCCCGCATCGCCAATGAACAAGGCCGCGAGGTGTTCGCGGTCCCCGGCTCGCCGCTCGACCCGCGCTGCGCGGGGACGAACGACCTGATCAAGCAGGGCGCGACCCTGACGACGCAGGCGTCCGATGTGATCGACGTGATCGCGCCCATCCTCGACCGGCCGGTCGAGCTGCCGAGCGAAGAACCCGATGACGAGTTTACCGCAGGGGAGCCGGACGACAGCGCTCGCGCCCGCATCACCTCGCTGCTCGGCCCCTCGCCGATCGGCATCGACGATCTCGTCCGCATGGCCGATGCCTCGCCGGCGATCGTGCGTACCGTTCTGCTGGAGCTGGAACTTGCCGGCCGGCTGGAGCGTCACGGCGGCGGGCTGGTGTCGTTGCTGTAGGAGCCTCAGCTTCCCATCGCCACCGGGCGGAAGGCCATCAGCAGGTGGCGGTCGAGCTTGCGGCCCATGTCTTCCATGATGGCGAAGGCTTCCGCATGCGAGAACGCCCGCTTGTAGGCGCGCTCTTCGACAAGCGCAGCGTAGATGTCGACGATCGTGATCATCCGCACGATGTCGGCGATCCCATCGGCGTGGAGACCATCGGGATAACCGGAGCCATCGAGCATTTCATGGTGATGCAGCACCACGTCGAGCATTTCGCGCGGGTATCCGCCTTGGGCGACCAGCGCGTCGTGCCCGAGTTGCGCGTGCTTGCGCACGGTCATCATCTCCGCCTCGTCGAGTCGCCCGGGCTTGTCGAGGATCGAGAGCGGAATGAACGCCTTGCCGACGTCATGCAGCAGCGCCGCGCGCGCCAGCCGCCGCTGATCCTCCTCGCGCATGCCGAGGTGTTGCGCGAAGGCGACGGCGAAACCGGTGACGAACAGACAATGCCGATACGTGTGATTGTGATGGCGGCCGACGGTGATCAGCCACTCCTTGATCGAGGTGCGTTTGATCGCCTTCAGGATCGGTCCTTCGGCTTCCATCACGTCCTGCAAGGTCAGCGGATTGCCGAACGGCAGTTTGGCGAAGATCTTCACCATCACCTTGTGCGCGGCGCTGACGCCGTTGTTGAGCGCTTCGCGCTTCGCCTCGCGCTCGTCCTCGCCATCATCCGGTAGAACGGCACGCAGCCGCTTCTGGATGCTCGCGGCATCAAACGGCCGCTGGATCGTATCGGTGGCGCCGAGCGCCCACGCCTGCGTCGAACCGTGATGCAGCGAACCGGTCAGCACGAACAGCCGCGGCATGTTCTCGTAACTTTTGCCGAGCAGCTTCCGGCGTATTTGCTGAATGGCCGCCGTCGAACGCAGGTCGATATCGACGACAACGCCGTTGAACTGCTTTTGCGGATGATCCGGAATCCCGGAGGTCGGCACGATCGAAACGTCGCCGACCGCAGAGAGAATCTGCGCCAGTTCTTCGCTGCTGTCCTGCCGGTCGGATGCCAGAAGCACCCGCCTCCGCGGCCGGACGTCGTCCGCCAAACTCATTATCTGTGTCTCGCAAGCCAAATCCGAGCGTGATCAAGACACAAAAGTCCATCCGGTCCGTTAAACTGCGTGCTTAAGTTGTATCAGCCAACCGCAGGGCTATTCCCCGGAGAGCGCATGTCGTCCTGAATGGAACTTGGGGGTGGCGCGCTCAATTCGGCGGCCGCCCTTGCCGGATACGAACCACCTCCTCCGCCTCGAGCAGCGCCATGTCGAGCAGAAATCCAAGTGTTTCAAGGTGATGGCGGCGGGCGATTTGCGCGAGTTCCCCGACGGAGGCCGCCACAAATCCCGCAGCTTCGAGCGGATCGCCGGCTCCCTCTGCCGGGAGTGGATCGTTGAGATTCCAGCGAGCCCCACGCTGACTCATTTAGACAGCCCCGTATCAGCAGTCGATTCATCTATAAGTTGTACTTTTCTATGCCTCTCCCAATAAGAGTACAATCTATGGTTTAGCTAAACACAACTTTTAGTCGTAAAACTGAGCACCCTCAAGCCCCTTGCCACGGATCGCGATTTGACAGCGGGGGTCTCTTTACCCATGTTCCGGCGCAACGAGGATCGGGCTGCGCTTGCGAGTCGATCCCTCCTCTCCCGTAAGCACTTGGAAAATCATGAATATCGTCATTGTCGAGTCGCCTGCAAAGGCCAAGACGATCAATAAGTATTTGGGGCCCTCCTACGAGGTGCTGGCCTCGTTCGGCCATATCCGCGACCTGCCGGCCAAGAACGGATCGGTCGATCCGGACGCGAACTTCAAGATGATCTGGGAGATCGACCCGAAGGCGGCCGGCCGGATGAACGACATCGCGCGCGCCGTGAAGGGCGCCGACAAGCTGATCCTCGCAACCGACCCCGATCGCGAAGGCGAAGCCATCTCCTGGCACGTGCTCGAGGTACTAAAAGAAAAGCGCGCGCTGAAGGACCAGCAGATCGAGCGCGTCGTCTTCAATGCCATCACCAAGCAGTCGGTCACTGACGCGATGAAGCATCCGCGCCAGATCGACGGCGCGCTGGTCGACGCCTACATGGCGCGGCGCGCACTCGACTATCTGGTCGGCTTCACGCTCTCGCCCGTTCTGTGGCGCAAACTGCCGGGCGCGCGCTCGGCTGGTCGCGTGCAGTCGGTGGCGCTGCGTCTCGTTTGCGATCGCGAGCTTGAGATCGAGAAGTTCGTCGCCCGCGAATACTGGTCGCTGATCGCAACGCTCGCGACGCCGAAGGGCGACACGTTCGAAGCGCGTCTCGTCGGCGCCGACGGCAAGAAGCTGCAGCGCCTGGACATCGGCACCGGCGCGGAAGCCGAGGACTTCAAGAAAGCGCTGGAAGCGGCAAACTATCAGGTCATCTCCGTCGAAGCGAAGCCGGCGCGGCGCAATCCGTACCCGCCGTTCACCACCTCGACCTTGCAGCAGGAAGCGAGCCGCAAGCTCGGCCTTGCACCGGCGATCACCATGCGCATCGCCCAGCGCCTCTATGAGGGCATCGACATCGGCGGCGAGACCACCGGTCTCATTACCTATATGCGAACCGATGGCGTGCAGATCGCGCCGGAAGCGATCAGCCAGGCGCGCACCGTCATCGGCCAAGACTACGGCAAGGCTTACGTTCCCGACACGCCGCGGCTCTATCAGACCAAGGCGAAGAACGCGCAGGAAGCGCACGAAGCGATCCGCCCGACCGACCTCTCGCGCCGGCCATCCAGCTTGCGCTCGCGCCTCGATAACGACCAGTACAAGCTCTATGAGCTGATCTGGATGCGCACGCTGGCGAGCCAGATGGAATCCGCCGAGATGGAGCGCACCACCGTCGACATCACGGCGAAGGCCGGCGCTCGCACGCTCGAGATGCGCGCCACCGGCCAGGTCATCAAGTTCGACGGCTTCCTTGCCGTCTATCAGGAAGGCCGCGACGACGATCCGGAGGACGACGAGAGCCGCCGCCTGCCCGCGATGAACGAAGGCGATGCGCTGAAGCGCAACAGCCTCGCGGTGACGCAGCACTTCACCGAGCCGCCGCCGCGCTTCTCGGAAGCCTCGCTGGTCAAGCGGATGGAAGAGCTCGGCATCGGCCGCCCCTCGACCTATGCGTCGATCATCCAGGTGCTGAAGGACCGCGGCTACGTCAAGCTCGACAAGAAGCGCCTGCACGGCGAGGACAAGGGCCGCGTCGTCGTCGCGTTCCTGGAGAATTTCTTCGCTCGCTATGTCGAATATGATTTCACGGCCGGCCTTGAAGAACAGCTCGACAGGATCTCGAACAACGAGATCGACTGGCGGCAGGTTCTGAAGGAGTTCTGGACGGGCTTCATCGGCGCCGTCGATGACATCAAGGAGCTGCGCGTCTCGCAGGTGCTGGATGCACTTGACGAAATGCTCGGCCCACACATCTATGCGCCGCGCGAGGACGGCGGCGATCCGCGCCAGTGTCCGACCTGCGGCACCGGCAAGCTGAACCTGAAGGCCGGCAAGTTCGGCGCCTTCGTCGGCTGCACCAATTATCCGGAGTGCCGTTACACCCGTCCGCTCGCCGCCAGCGGCGACGGCGATGGCGGCGACCGCAT
>JBEIPX010000481.1:0-2629 GCA_040376815.1 Bradyrhizobiaceae bacterium | reverse complement strand
CGCGGTGGCGATCACGTCCTCGAACGAAAGGCCCGGCGCGGGATCGAGATCGAAGATCAAGCGCCCCGGCACGGTGGGCTCATCCGGTGCGCAATTCCACGGATGCAGCTCGAGGCCGCCGCTCTGCGCGACCGCGATCAAACCTTCGATGCTGTCGACCTGGAGATACGGCTTCTTGTCGTCGGCGATCTTCACCTCGTTGAGATGCTCGGATTTGCCGGGCATGGCGTGACGCTGGAAGAACGTCTCGGCCTCGATGCCGTCCGGTGCGCGGACGATCGAACACGGGCGGCCCGCGATATGCGGCAGCATCCAGTCGCCGATCGTTTCGAGATACTGCGCGAGGTCGAGCTTGGTGACGGGCTTGCCGTCGCCGCCATCGGGCCACAGCGCCTTGTCCGCATTGGAGATGGTGATGCCCATCACGTCCGCTGAGCGCGAACGCGAACCGCCGCGCTGCGCCTTGAACTTCGCCGCGCGGGCTGCGGCGCGTTCGCTCGATGCGCCAGTATTTTTTGCGAGAGCGGGCGGCGCGGTCCGCACCGCTTCCGCATGCACCTCGCGCGCAGGCTTGTCGCCGCGCAGGCCCTTGAACGCTGCCTGCCGCACGTTGCCATCCGCAGTCCAGCCGGCAAATTCGATCTCGGCGACGAGTTCGGGCTTCAGCCAGTGGACGTCCTTGCCGCCCTTCGGCGCATTCTTGCCGGTGAACGGGCTCTTGGATGCAGCCGCGGCTTTCAGCGCCGGCATGAGGCGCTTGACCGTCTCGCTGTTGTAGCCGGTGCCGACGAGGCCGGTGTAGGCGAGGTGGCCGTCGCGGTAGACGCCGGCCATCAACGAGCGGAATTTGCCGCCGGTGGTCTTCCAGCCGCCGATGACGACCTCATGGCCCGGACGAATCTTGATTCGCTTCCAGCCGCCGCGGCCGGAACGATACGGCGCATCCGCGCGCTTGGAGATGATGCCCTCCAGGCCCTCGCTCTCGGCGGATTGCAGAAAATGATCGCCGTCGACGGCGAAATGCTCGGCATAGCGGATGACGGATGCGCGCTTCGGCAGCAGCGCACGCAAGCGTTCTTTGCGATCGAGCAGCGGCAGTTGCCGCAGGTCTTCCCCCTTGGCGAACAGAAGATCGAACGCGAAGAAAACGAGGCCGGACGTGTCGCCGTCGGAGAGCGCGGCTTGCAATGCCGAGAAATCCGGATGGCCTTTGTCGCTGAGCGCGACGACTTCGCCGTCGATCAGCGCATCGGGAAATTTCGCAGCCGCCCTGGCGATCTCGGAAAATTTGTCCGTCCAGTCGAGGCCCTTGCGGGTGCTCAGCGTGACTTCGCCATCCTCGACGCGCATCTGCACGCGATAGCCATCGAACTTGATCTCGTGCACCCATTCGTCACCGGCCGGCGGCCGTGTTGCGGTCTCGCACAGCTGCGGCGGGACGAAATCGGGCATGTCGGCTTTCACCGGCTTCGCGGCTTTCGTCGCCGCGGCGGGTTTACCGCGCGCAGCCTTTGCTCGCTCCGGCGCTTGCTTCGGTGGTGCCGATCCGTTGGCGCGGGCGTCCGCTGCGAGGCCGTGGTTCGAATCCCACACGGCTGCTTTGCCCGCCGTGCGCTTGCTCATCATAAAGGGTGTCGGCGCCGTGCCCGTGCCCGCGGCGATCTCCTTCAGCGTGCGGCCGGAGGCAACCGAGCGATCGTCCTCCAGCACCTCTTCGTTGCTGCCGGGTTTGGCGTAGTCGTCGCGATGCTTGATCAAGAGCCAGTTGGTGCGCTTGCCACCGCTGCGGTCGTGCTTCATGCGCACCAGCACGAACTCGCCCTTCACCTTCTCGCCCATCAGCGCGAATTTGAAGTCGCCCTTGGCGATCCCCTTCTCCGGATTATCGGAGAGCCAGTAGCCGCGATCCCAGATCGCGACCGTGCCGCCGCCATACTGGCCTTTCGGAATGACACCTTCGAAGTCACCGTAGTCGAGCGGATGATCCTCGACCTCGACGGCGAGGCGCTTCTGGCCCGGATCGAGGGAAGGTCCGCGCGTCACCGCCCATGATCTGAACACGCCATCCATCTCGAGGCGAAGATCGAAATGCAGGCGCGTGGCGTCGTGCATCTGGATGACGAAGCGCGGCAGCTTCGCGCGCGCGACTTTCGCTTTGCCGCTCGGCTCCGCGGTTTTGCTGAAGTCGCGCTTCTTGCGATAGGTGGTGAGATGCTCGCGGGCCATGGAATCTAAGATCGGCTATCTCGAACAGGGTCGCGTGACATTAACGCGATCCGGAACCGGAAGTGCCTGGCATCAGGATTTTTTCTTGTTGGTGTTCACGGGTATCCTGGCCGCGCTTTTGCGCAGCGCGTCTTTCAGGTCGATCGGCACGTCGTGCTTTTTCAGGAGATCGGCGAAAGCCTCGTCGGCGAGGTCCTGGATGGTGGCCATCCGGTCGCGGCCGAGCTGCGTCAGCGCGTTCATCGTCTCATCATCGAAGGCGATGAGCTTGCGTGCCACGGCGCTCAGCCGGCCTTGCGCTTCGCGGCCGTTGCGCGGGCAGGAGCCTTGGTCTCACGCTTGGCGGGCTTGGTTTCGGATTTGGCTTTCTGTCCGCCCTTGCCTTGAATCGCCAGCAGCATTT
>JBEIPX010000107.1:0-8290 GCA_040376815.1 Bradyrhizobiaceae bacterium | reverse complement strand
GTCCTGTCCGGTGCGCACGCCGCCATCCATCATCACCTCGGTCTGATTGCCGACCGCGGCGACGATCTCCGGCACCATCGAGATCGATGACGGCGCGCCGTCGAGCTGGCGCCCGCCATGGTTGGAAACGACGATGGCCTGTGCGCCGGTCTTCGTGGCGAGGCGCGCATCCTCGACATCGAGGATACCCTTGATGACGAGCTTGCCGGGCCAGATGCTCCGAATCCAGTCGACGTCCTTCCAGTTCAGCGACGTATCGAACTGCGAGGTAGTCCACTCAGCGACGGAGGCGACGTTGTTCACGCCCTTGAGGTGGCCGGCGATGTTGCCGAAGTTGCGGTTTTTGGTGCCGGCCATGCCTGCGAGCCAGCTGGGCTTGCTGGCGAAATCGATGATGTTCTTCAGCTTCATCAGGTTCGGCGGCACAGTCAGGCCGTTCTTGATGTCGGCGTGACGCTGGCCGATCTCCTGAAGGTCGACGGTGAGCACGAGCGCGCTGCACTTCGTGGCGATCGCGCGCTCGATCAGCTCCTTGCAGAAGCCGCGGTCCTTCATCACGTAGAGCTGAAACCAGAACGGTTTGTCGACGTTCTTCGCCACTTCCTCGATCGAGCAGATCGACATGGTGGAGAGCGTGTAGGGGACGCCCAGCTTGTGCGCGGCGCGGCAGGCGTGAATTTCGCCGTCCGCCCACTGCATGCCGGTCGAGCCGACCGGCGCGAAGATCAGCGGAAGCGAGGCCTTCTCGCCGAGGATGGTGGTCGAGAGATCGCGCTTCGAGATGTCGACCAGGATGCGCTGGCGGAATTTGATCTTCGCCAGGTCGTCGACGTTGGCGCGCAGCGTTTCCTGCTGATACGAGCCGCCATCGACGTAGTCGAAGAATGCCTTGGGGACGCGCCGCTGGTGCAGCTCGCGCAAGTCGGCGACGCAGGTGATGTCTTTCATATGAGTTCCCCCGTTTTTCGTGTTGTCCACCAGCGCCGCGGCGGGTGCAAGCCTCTTGCGGCTGCTTGCCATCCATTGGGAACGTGGCGGGGAACATGGCGCGCTGCGGTGCGTTAGTCTGGCAACCCAATTCTTGTAAACGATGGGAGGCTGAGATGGCCGAGCAGATCGCCGAGAAGAACAAGGTCAAGGACCGCGAAGACAAGAGCGAGCAGAAGGAGAAGCTGGACGAGGCGCTGGAGCAGGGCCTGGAGGACACGTTTCCGGCCTCCGACCCGGTCAACCTGACCCAGCCTGCGCCGTCGAAAAAGGATCGAAACATCAAGCGGAAGGACTAGGGCAGAGGCCACTGGCCTAGCGGAGCATTGCGAGCAGTTCGCGGCCGCCCGTCGGGTTTCGATACATTCCATATTGAAATCAAATGCTTATGGCGGAATCTCACTCCCCGGGCATCGGTAATTATTCATCATATTTCTTGAAGCCCGAACCGTGACTGAGGCTTTATAAGTCCCACCGGGATACAATCGCGGCAACAATGGGGGCCGCGAGAGATGCCTTCGGGGGATTCATGAGCCGCAGATATTTCGGGACGGACGGCATCCGTGGCCGCGCCAATAGCCTCATCACGCCTGAACTCGCGCTCAAGGTCGGCCAGGCCGCCGGTCTCGCGTTCCAGCGCGGCGACCATCGCCATCGCGTGGTCATCGGCAAGGATACCCGTCTCTCCGGTTACATGATCGAAACCGCGCTGATCGCCGGCTTCACCTCGGTCGGCATGGATGTGCTGCAGCTCGGCCCGATGCCGACGCCGGCGGTCGCGATGCTCACCAAGTCGATGCGTGCCGATCTCGGCGTGATGATCTCCGCCTCGCACAATCTGTTCGACGACAACGGCATCAAGCTGTTCGGCCCGTCCGGCTTCAAGCTGTCCGACGACGTCGAGAAGCAGATCGAACAGTTGATGGACGAGAACCTCGACAAGAAGCTGGCGCAGAGCGCGAGCCTCGGCCGCGCCCGCCGCATCGACGGCGTCCATGATCGCTATATCGAATTCGCCAAACGCACCCTGCCGCGCACGCTGAGCCTCGACGGCATGCGCGTGGTGGTCGATTGCGCCAACGGCGCCGCCTACAAGGTGGTGCCCGAGGCGCTGTGGGAGCTCGGCGCGGAAGTGATCGCCATGGGCGTGGAGCCCGACGGCTTCAACATCAACAAGGATTGCGGTTCGACCGCGCCGCAGGCGCTTGCCGCCAAGGTGCGCGAGATGCGCGGCGATATCGGCATTGCGCTCGACGGCGACGCGGATCGCGTGCTGATCGTCGACGAGCGCGGCCATGTGGTCGACGGCGACCAGCTGCTCGCGGTGATCGCGCAGAGCTGGAAGGACGACGGCCGTCTCGCCAAGCCCGGCATCGTCGCGACCGTGATGTCGAATCTCGGTCTCGAGCGCTGCCTGAAGGAGCATGGCATCGACCTGATCCGCACGCCGGTCGGCGACCGCTACGTGCTGGAGCAGATGCTGGCGCACGGCTGCAACGTCGGCGGCGAGCCTTCGGGCCACATCATTCTGTCCGACTTCACCACCACCGGCGATGGCTTCATCGCGGCGCTGCAGGTGATGTCGGTGGTGCAGAAGCTCGGCAAGCCTGTTTCGGAAGTCTGCCACCGCTTCGAGCCGCTGCCGCAGATCCTCAAGAATGTGCGCTATCGCAACGGCAAGCCGCTCGACAATCCGTCGGTGAAGTCGGCGATCACCGATGCGGAGAACCGCCTGAACGGCTGTGGCCGTCTGCTCGTCCGCTCGTCCGGCACCGAGCCGGTGATCCGGGTCATGGGTGAGGGCGACAACCGCGCCATCGTCGAGGAGGCGGTGGACATCGTCGTCTCGGCGCTCGATCACGCCGCGGCGGCTTAGGGAAGTTTCACCTCTCCCCGCAAGCGGGAGAGGGAGCGGGCACCGTGCGCTGCATCGCGTCCGGGACAAGAGGAGCGCATCCCAGCCATGGCCGATTGGCGATGGTCGATTCCGCCGTCACCCTCTATCTAGCTGCCATTCTTGCTCGAACATTTGCGATCCGCCGTGAACAAGTCCGTCATCGTCAATGAGGAAACGCTGACCACGCCGGTCGTGGTCGAGGCTGCGACGCCGTCCGCTGCGTCGGCAGCGGCCGGGCCCGCCTATGCGGTGCTGTTCGCCATCAGCGTCTCGCATTTCCTCAACGATCTGATGCAATCGCTGATCCCGGCGATCTATCCGATCCTCAAAGACAACTACGCGCTCGACTTCACGCAGATCGGCCTGATCTCGCTGGCGTTCCAGTTCACGTCGTCGCTGCTGCAGCCGGTGGTCGGCTTCTATACCGACAAGCGGCCACGGCCTTACTCGCTGGCGATCGGCATGGGCTTCACGCTCGGCGGCCTGGTGCTGTTGTCGACCGCGAATCAGTACGCCGTCATCCTGCTCGCCGCCGCGATCATCGGCACGGGCTCGGCGATCTTCCATCCCGAATCGGCGCGCATCGCCCGGCTCGCGTCCGGCGGGCGTCTCGGCTTTGCGCAGTCGGTGTTTCAGGTCGGCGGCAACTTCGGCTCGGCCGCCGGTCCGCTGCTGGCTGCTCTTATTGTCGTGCCGTTCGGTCAGCCGAGCGTCGCCTGGTTCTCGATCGTTGCCGCGCTGGCAATGCTGATCCTGTGGCGGATCGGCAGCTGGTACAAGCCGCGCATCGTTACCCAGAGTGCGGCGCAGGCGCTGAAGAACGCCGTCGATCTGCCGTCGTGGCGGGTGTGGACGGCGCTTGTCGTGCTGGTCGCGCTGATGTTCTCCAAGACGTTCTATATGGCGAGCTTCACCAGCTACTACACGTTCTATCTGATCCAGAAGTTCGGCGTATCGACCCCGACCGCGCAGCTGCTGCTGTTCGTGTTCCTCGGCGCCAACGCGTTCGGCGTTTACTTCGGCGGCCCGCTCGGCGACCGGTTCGGCCGCAAGCAGGTCCTGTGGTTCTCGATTCTCGGCGCGCTGCCGTTCACGCTGATGCTGCCGTTTGCCGATCTCACCTGGAGCGTCGTGCTCAGCATCCTGATCGGCTTCATCATGTCGTCGGCGACCCCGGCCATCATCGTGTTCGCGCAGGAACTGATGCCGCACCGGTTCGGCCTGATCTCCGGCGTGTTCTACGGCTTCGCGTTCGGCCTGGGCGGCATCGGTGCTGCCGTGCTCGGCAAGCTCGCCGATCTCACGAGTCTCGAGTACGTTTACTCGGTCTGCGCGCTGCTGCCGGCGATCGGCCTGCTGGCGATACTGTTGCCGCGGATGAACGCCGCACGCGCCTGATCGACGCCTTGCGCGGGCAGGGCGTCAGCTTTCTCCGTCAACTTTCCGTTCATGAGTGTGGCGAAGCGGTGTTCGAATGCCGCTGTTCGCATCGTGTGCGCTGCGCGGAGCACAAAGCTCGCGGAGAGCCACACTAAAAATCAACCTTAATAATTAGGGTTAAGCGCCGCTTAAGAAATTGATGGCATCGTCCCCTACGTGAGTTTTCCGGTTTGGGTGTGTGTGTGAGGCCTCCGCGTGTCGTCTGCCTCACCGGACGAATAAAGGATGATGCCAATGCGTAGCGTTTTTTCATTGATCGCCGGCACGGCGACGCTGCTTTCGACCACGGCCTTTGCCGCCGACTATCCGATCGCACCGCCCCCGCCGATCGCACCGCCCCCGTATTACGCACCGCCCCCGCCGGCGCCCGACTTCGGCGGCTGGTATCTGCGCGGCGATATCAGCATGACGAATCAGAAGGTGAAGCGTCTCGATAACGTGCTGAACAATGCACCGAACGTTACGGTCAACCCGGTTCACTACGAGTTCGACAGCAACACGGCCATCGGCTTCGGTGTCGGCTATCAGTTCAACAGCTGGTTCCGCGGCGACGTCACCGCCGAATATCGCGGCCGCGCCAGCTTCAACGGTGTCGAAGTCGTGCGGCTCAACGGCGCCGTGATCGGCACCGACGAGTACCGCGGCAACAAATCCGAATGGCTGATCATGGCCAACGCCTATGCCGATCTCGGCACCTGGTGGTGCCTGACCCCGTTCGTCGGCGTCGGTGTCGGTTATTCCCGCAACGAAATTCGCGGCTTCACCGACATCAACACGCCGAACCTCGGCGTTGCGTTTGCGGACAAGGCCGTCAAGAGCGGGGCGGCCTACGCACTGCATGCCGGTGTGTCGTACAAGGCCACCAACAGCCTGACGGTCGAACTTGCCTATCGCTACCTCGATCTCGGCGACGCGATCACCGGCGATCTGCGCACCTACACGGGCGTCAACACGGTCTTCAATCCGACGACGTTCAAGGACATCACCTCGCACGATCTGCGCCTCGGTCTGCGCTGGCAGCTCGAGCCGAGCCTGATTGCACCGCCGCCGCCGCCGCCGCTGATGCGCCGCGGCTGATCGGCTCCTTAACAATCGTGAACGGCGCGGGATCATCCCGCGCCGTTTTTCTTTTGCGAGATGCGCGTGGCGCGCATGAAAACACACCGCCGGCAACGGTTGGTTAAGGTTAACAAGCCATGATCGTCGCGTGTCGAGTTGCGGATGGAGTTGAGCAAATGCGTCGGTTGATTCTTGCGGCGATCCTTGCGGGCGTGGTGTCTGGCGCTCAGGCTGCGGACCTTCCCGATCTTCCCGTCCTGCGGGGGCCTATAAGCGAAGGCCTGATGGGTCCTCGTCCCGTTTACTGGCAAGGTTTCTACGTCGGCGGCCAGGCCGCGACCGGCGTCTCCGACATGAACTTCACCGGCGCGACGCGCGAAATCACCGCGCGGCTTCTGACCGGTACCGCGATCGAAAGCGAAGGCGCCGTGTCCAGCTGGCCGCTGCTCGGCAAGGAATCGCGATCGAAATACGGTTTCGGCGCGTTCGCCGGCTACAATGCCCAGTGGGACGATGTCATCCTGGGTCTGGAAGCCAGCTACACGCACGGCAAGTTTGGCGGCTCGGCTAACGATCAGATGAGCCGCTTCTTCTCGACCAGCAACGGGTACACCAACGATCTCACGTATCAGGCATCGGCTGGCATCAATATCACTGACATGGGCTCGGTGCGCGCCCGCGCTGGCTATGCCTGGGGTGCGTTCCTGCCGTATGCGTTCGGCGGCGTTTCGCTCGGCGTCGGCGACATTACGCGTTCAGCGCGTGTGTTCGGGACACAGGTCAATCCGCTGGCCGCTCCGGGATTCCAGAACATTCCGTTCGACCTGAGCCGGACGGTCACGCAGAAGAGCCACTTCCTCTACGGCTACGCTGCCGGTCTCGGCATGGATGTGATGCTGATCGGCGGGCTGTTCGCTCGCGTGGAGTACGAATACCTCAAGTTCACCGCGCCGATCGACACCAGCGTCCACACCGCAAAGGCTGGCGTCGGTTACAAGTTCTGATCCGATCCCTTCGATTGCAGAATTCGCCGCAGGTCCGCCCTGCGGCGAAAGCCGTTGCGCAAAGTCTCCGCGGCTGATTGTCTTCGCCTCCGGTTGTGCAGGGGCGGGTCATGAAAATCTACGGCGATCTGAATTCGGGTAACTGCCTGAAGGTGAAGTGGACGTGCGATGTCCTCAAGCGTTCCTACGCGTGGATCGATACCGACATCACCAAGGGGCAGTCCCGCACGCCGGAATTTCTCAGGCTAAATCCGGCAGGGCAGGTGCCGCTCGTCGTTCTCGATGACGGCCGCCCGCTGGCGCAATCCAACGCCATCATCCGTTTTCTTGCCAAAGGCACGCCGTTGATCCCGGCGGATGACTACGCCGCGGCGAAGATGGACGAGTGGCTGTTCTGGGAACAATACAGCCACGAGCCCTATATCGCCGTCTGCCGCTTCATGATGGTGTATCTGAAGAAGGACGTGAGCGAACTCGACTCCGATAAGCTCAAGCGCGGCTATGCGGCGCTGGCGCGGATGGAGCATCAACTCGCCGAGTCTCGCTTTCTCGCGGGCGATGCGCTCACGCTCGCCGATATTTCACTGCTTGCCTACACGCGCGTCGCGCACGAGGGCGGGTTTCATCTCGAAGGCTATTCGTCGCTGCGCCGCTGGATCGGCGACTGCGAGAGGGCACTCGGGCTGCCGTCGCTGACCTGAGCGCGATCGTGGCGGCGTCAGGCATCACCATCAGGCCGGCCGCGCGTGCCGACGTTCCTGCGATTGTCCGCATGCTTGCGGATGATTTCCTTGGCAAGGATCGCGAGCATGTCGAAGACCCGTTGCCGCAAGCCTACTACGATGCGTTCGAGCGAGTGACGACCGATCGCAACCTTCATCTCGTTGTCGCAATCGACAAGGGCGGCGCCGTCGTCGGCTCGTTGCAGCTCTGCATTCTGCCGGGTCTGAGTTCGCAGGGTGCTACGCGCGCGCTGATCGAAGACGTGCGCATCGATGGCAAGCTGCGCGGGCAGGGGATCGGCGAGGTGCTGCTGAACTGGGCAGTCGCCGAATCGAAGGCGCGCGGCTGCCATTTGATCGAGCTGTTCACCAGCCGCGCCCGCGTCGATGCCCAGCGCTTCTATATCAAGCTGGGTTTCAAGGAGACGCACGCCGGGATGACGTTAAAGCTTTGATAACACCCGGGTCCTCGCGCATCCCGCTCCGGCATAGCTGCACGTCGCTGAACTTTCCTTGACGACCGGGGGCAATTCCCATATCTCCGGCGGCGGGAAACCTCTCCCCACCGAGAGGCAGCTATCTGGAAGGATAGACTTATGACGACAGCGAAGCCCGCTGTGCGGCCGGCCGTGCCGCACTTTTCTTCTGGCCCCTGCGCAAAGCGCCCCGGCTGGACCCCCGCAAATCTCAAAGACGCAGTTGTTGGCCGCTCGCATCGTGCGAAGATCGGTAAGGCGCGCCTGAAGCTCGCCATCGATCTCACCCGCGAGGTGCTGGAAGTCCCGGCCGACTACAAGATCGGCATCGTGCCGGCGTCGGACACCGGCGCGGTCGAAATGGCGCTGTGGTCGCTGCTCGGTCAGCGCAAGGTCACCATGCTCGCCTGGGAATCCTTCGGCGAAGGCTGGGTCAGCGATGTCGCCAAGGAATTGAAGCTCAAGGACGTGGTCACGATGAAGGCGCCATATGGCGAACTTCCGGACCTCGCCAAGGTCGATCCGGCGTCGGACGTCGTGTTCACCTGGAACGGCACCACCTCGGGCGTGCGCGTTCCGAATGCCGACTGGATCAAGGCCGATCGCGAAGGCCTGACCATCTGCGACGCGACCTCGGCCGCTTTCGCGCAGCCGCTCGATTTCGCCAAGCTCGATGTCGTCACCTTCTCCTGGCAGAAGGCGCTC
>JBEIPX010000551.1:0-1985 GCA_040376815.1 Bradyrhizobiaceae bacterium | reverse complement strand
CTCGCGCTCTATGCATGGCGCGCGCCCTCGCTGCGGCAGGGCGGGCTGTTCGCGCCGATCTCGCGCGAAGGCGCGCTGGTGCTCAACAATCTCTTCCTGACGACGGCCTGCGTTACCGTGCTGGTCGGCACACTCTATCCGCTCGCGCTCGAGGTTCTGACCGGCGACAAGATTTCGGTCGGCGCGCCGTTCTTCAACCTGACGTTCGGGCCTTTGTTCGTGCCGCTTCTGATTGCGGTGCCGTTCGGTCCGTTGCTGGCGTGGAAGCGCGGCGATCTGCTCGGCGCAGCGCAGCGGCTGACGGCGGCCGGTATCGCGGCGCTGCTGGCGGTGGCCGTCGCATGGGCCTGGGCAAGGGGAGGGGCGGCCCTGGCGCCACTCGCCATCGGTCTTGCGGTGTTTGTGATCGCTGGCGCTACCGTCGACATCATCGAGCGGACCGGATTGTTCCGCGTGCCGATCGGAACCGCCGTTCGGCGCGCCGCTGGTTTGCCGCGCTCCAGCTGGGGCACGGCTTTCGCCCATGCCGGGCTTGGCGTCGCGCTGATCGGCATCGTCTGTGAGGCAACCTGGAATACCGAGCGCATCGCGACAATGAAGCCCAACGATGTCGTGACCATCAGCGGCTATTCCGTGAAGCTGGAGAACATCGTTCAGCGCCAGGGCCCCAACTTCCGAGAGCAGGTCACGCGCTTTCTGATCTCCGAGGGCGGCGAAACCATCGGCATCATGACGCCGTCGAAGCGCAACTTCTCGACGCGCGGCATGTCGACCACGGAAGCTGCGCTGCTCACGCGCGGCGGCATGAGCCAGCTCTACATTTCGCTCGGCGAGGCGGGGGCGGACGGCTCGATCGCCGCGCGCATCTATTACAAGCCGCTGGTACTGTTGATCTGGATCGGGCCCATGCTGATGGCGTTCGGCGGAATGCTATCGCTGTCGGATCGCCGCCTGCGCGTCGGCGCGCCGAAACCGGCGAAGCCCGCGCGCGGCCTGCAGCCGGCGGAGTGACTCTATCGCTGACCGCGGCTCCGGCGCATTTCCGCGATCGCTTTCTTTCGCTTCGCGAAACGTTCGGGATCCGCTTCTTGCAGGGAGATCGCGTTTGGTGCGAGCAACTCGAAGGGAACGCCTAAACACGTTGCAATTTTCTGGTGCAGTTCAAACGGTCCCTTGCGTTTTCCAGTCTCAATATCGGAAAGATAATTCTGTGTGATCTGGACGCTCTCCGCCGTGGCGAGTTCGGCCTGGGTCAATCCGCGGAACTCGCGCAGCACCCGTACAGGATTTTCACCGGCCGCAAGGCGCTCCACGACGGCCAACGGCAAGAGCGGCGCACCGCCCGCAGCGTCACGCCTTGCGTTCGCGACGAGTCGCGCGGTTCCGGCATCTTCGGCAGCTTCGTCCGCGATCGCCTTCAGGCGCTCGTATTCCGCGCGCGGAAGAATTGCGACTTCACCCTTCGGCGTATCCTTGAATTGCACTTTCATTGGTTTCGCCTAATCATAAATTTCCCGCCGATGGCCAACCGCGACCACGACGATGGACTGTGTTTCCTGATAGAAGATGATACGCCAGTCGCCAACTCGAAGCCGTGAGCCGTCTTGACCTTTCAATTTCTTGATATCGCCTTGTCCGGTCTGCGCAAAAGCTTCAAGTTTGGCGCGGATGCGCTTGCGTGTTTGCGGCGCCAGCTTGAGCCATTGCCGGCTCGCGGCGACCGTAAAGACGACGTCGACCATGAACCAGAATATCGCATAAAGCGATATTTTTGTCAACCCGGGCAGGCTTGTCGCATAGCCGTTATCGCGATCTTGCTTGTATTGCCATGCCATCTTGCCCACGCAGTTCAGCCCGACGAGGTGATGAGCGATCCGGCGAAGGAAGCGCGGGCGCGGGCGCTGTCGCGCGAATATCGCTGCATGGTCTGCCAGAACCAGTCCATCGACGATTCCGATGCGCCGCTGGCGCGCGATCTGCGCTTG
>JBEIPX010000421.1:0-3127 GCA_040376815.1 Bradyrhizobiaceae bacterium | reverse complement strand
GATCGGGTTCTGCGTGACGAAATAAACGCCGACGCCCTTGGAGCGGATCAGGCGCACCACCTGCTCGATCTTGTCGAGCAGCGCTTTCGGCGCGTCGGTGAACAGCAGATGCGCTTCGTCGAAGAAGAACACCAGCTTCGGCTTCGGCGGATCGCCGGCCTCCGGCAGTTCCTCGAACAGTTCCGACAGCATCCAGAGCAGGAACGTCGCGTAAAGCCGCGGGCTCGACATCAGCTTGTCGGCGGCGAGGATGTTGATCATGCCGCGCCCGGCGCTGTCGGTGCGCATGAAATCCTTCAACTGCAGCGCCGGTTCGCCGAAGAAATGCTCGCCACCCTGATTTTCCAGCACCAGAAGCTGGCGCTGGATCGTGCCGATGGTCTGCTTGGTGACGTTGCCGAATTTCTGGGCTGCGGCCTTCACGTCGGCGAGCCCGTTGCCGCCGCCGTCATCCTCACCCTTCTTTTTCCTGTCGGCCGGCGAGATCGCGTCCAGGATCGCCCGCAGATCCTTGAAGTCGAGCAGCGGGAACCCTTCTTCGTCGGCGATCTTGAAGGCGACGTTGAGCACGCCCTCCTGCACGTCGTTGAGGTCCAGCATGCGCGCCAGCAGCAAGGGGCCCATTTCCGAGACGGTGGCCCGCACCGGATGGCCCTGTTCGCCGAAAACGTCCCAGAACACGGTCGAAAATTCGTCCGGCTGGAAATCGAGGTCCATGGCCTTGGCGCGCTTGAGGATGAAATCCTTCGCCTCTCCCATCGCTGCGATGCCGGACAGATCACCCTTGATGTCGGCGGCGAAAACCGGCACGCCCGCGCGCGCAAATCCCTCGGCCAATATCTGGAGCGATACCGTTTTTCCGGTTCCGGTGGCGCCGGTTGCGAGTCCATGACGATTGGCGAGGCCAAGTGTCAGCCAGGCCAGCTCGTCGCCCTTGCCGACGAAAATTTTCTCCGCAGTATCAGTATTCGACATCGAAAATATCCTGGGTCCATCGTTCGAAATGCACCGCGCCCGGATCGATGGACACGATGATCATCAGCATATGCCACCATCGGCGGCTCAATCATACGCGATCTTGAAACCGATTGAACCATCCCGACGCTAATCGGAACACCGGACGCACCGCAACCACGCGCTCAGCTTGAAGCATTCCAAACAAGTCGAATTCTGCTGACCTCGCATGGCGATGCAAGGTTCGCCGTGTCCCATCGCGAGCGTGGCGGCTCCGCAATCCCCTTCGTTGTCGCGGCAACCTCTTCAAGGGGATTTCCGAACCAAGCCACACTAGAATCTAAGATTTCCAGTGTCCTTGCGAATCCGAAGTCCGCTCCCGATGCGCGGACAAGTCGTGCGAACTGCGGATTTGGAACACTGGTCTTGCATCGCTGCAACACTTGACCGTGATCAAAGGCTATCGCTGCGCACATCGGCCAGATCGCTTGTAATTGCTGCGGCAAGCGCTCAAGATGAATTTCAATGACAGTCCGGCGGTCAGCCGGTGGGGTTGGGCACAATGCATCTCATGATCGATCGGCTGACCTCTGCGGTCGGCGCCGGACAGTCTGTCGTTGCACGGACGATCAAAGCCCGGCTGAAATTTTTCACAACAAATGCAATTGCCGATGAACTTTGCACGGCGCTGCGCGACGAACCGTCGGGTGGGCGCAATCGGTGGAATAGCTGTTGAGGCGCGCCTCAGTCCGTCTCGCCCGCGTCAAAAATCAGCTTTGCCTCCGAGTATCATGACATACCCCCTCTCCAAGATCGACGGCCTGAGCCAGCACGCCGCCGCTAAACTCAAATCGATTGGAATTCGGACCACCGAGGCGTTTCTCGAGGCTGCTCATAGCGTCAAGGGCCGGAAAGACCTCGCCGCCCGCACCGGGCTCGGCGAAAAGCAGCTGCTCGACTGGGCCAACAAGGCCGACTACATGCGCATCCGCGGCATCGGCACCGGCAAGACCGAGCTCCTGCGCGCCGCTGGCGTCACGACCGTGCGCGAGCTTGCGATGCGCAACCCCGCCCGCCTCGCGCAGGCGATGAAGGACGCCAACGGCAAGCGGAAACTGGTCGATGTGCTGCCATCTCAACGCTCCGTCGAACAACTGATCGACCGCGCCCGCAAGCTGCCGCCCAAGATCACTTACTGATACTGCCTGTCTGGACGGTTCTGCCCACGCGCGACCGTATCTGTGCGCCTTGACTCCCCTGGTGGGACCGCGCAAAGCGACCGCCATGGCCAACCCGAAGCCTGCCCCCGCCTCTGCGCATCCGTCCACCCATCCGGTGCTGCGGCCGCTGTTCGCGCGAGCCTTTCCCGCGGTCATGGGCGTGCTGAACGTGACGCCGGATTCATTCTCTGACGGTGGAGAATTTTTCGCAGCCGACAGCGCCATCGAGCATGCGCAGGCGATGATCGCGGCAGGCGCGGACATCATCGACATCGGCGCGGAATCCACCCGCCCTTACGGCAATGCGAAGCCGGTTACGGCGGCGGAGGAATGCGAGCGGCTGGAGCCAATTCTCTCGGCCGTTGCCGAACTCGGCACGCCGGTCTCGATCGACACCATGAAGGCCGAGGTCGCCAACTGGGCGATCGGGCAAGGCGCGCGCATCGTCAATGACGTCTGGGGTTTGCAGCGCGATCCGCAGATGGCGGCAACGGTCGCCCGCCATGGCGTGCCGGTCGTCATCATGCACAACCGCGAGGCCGCCGATCCGGCCATCGACATCGTCAAGGACATGCTCGTCTTCTTCCGCCGCTCGCTCGCGATCGCGGCAGACGCCGGCATTCCTGACGGTCACATCGTGCTCGATCCGGGTATCGGCTTCGGCAAGACGCCCGAGCAGAGCATGATCGCCCTCGCCCGCCTCGATGAAATCGCGGCACTCGGCTATCCGCTTCTGGTCGGCGCTTCGCGCAAGCGTTTCATCGCCAGCGTGACCCCGTCGGAACCGCAGGACCGGCTCGGCGGCTCGATCGCCGCCCACATGCTCGCCGCCCAGCGCGGCGCAAAGATCATCCGCGCCCACGACGTGGCGGAAACCGTTCAGGCGCTGCGGGTCGCGGCTGCGATCGAGGACAAGAGATAAAGATGACCGACACGATCTTCATCACCGGCGT
>JBEIPX010000447.1:0-2941 GCA_040376815.1 Bradyrhizobiaceae bacterium | reverse complement strand
GCTCTCGGTGTTCAGACCCGAGCTTTATGATGCCGCCGTTGGAGACAAGGCCGGGAATCCGCATTCAGAGCACGGCGAGATCGGGGCGTTTGCGGGACCGGCATTCGACCCCGACGATATCGCCGCTCATTTGAATTCGTTTGGCATTTCCCGCCGGCTGGGTTCGTCCTGAGCCAGTCAAAAACTGAATTGCACAATCTATATGCAACGCACAATTGCTGTGCAAATGCCAATCGGGCGAGCGATTCGAGAATTCATCGAATCACAGACCGATTCTTCAAGATATTGAAAAATAACGATTTTGTGCGCCGCACACACTTGGCACGACATTTGAATTGATTGAGGTCGGCCGAGACGAAGGCCGCCAGATCCACCCGGATCGAACAGCAATGCCGCTGTCAGGGGAACACGCGCTCCACGCGCGCCCTTGGGCGGCATTTTTGTTTCGGAGCCCGCGCGGGACGAGCCCTGCGGGCACGGCTTCAAACCGAGGATGTCGAAAGGACGACCGACGATGACGAAGACCAAGACCACCGGTGGTGCTGGCCGCAAGCTGAGCCGCCGCTCGCTGCTCAAGGCCGGCGCGGGGACCGCGGCCCTGCTGGCAGCCGCGCGCATGAATTTTCCGGCCGGCGCATTCGCGCAGGGCTCCGGACCCGAAGTGACCAAAGCGATCCTCGGTTACATCGCGCTGATGGATGCGTCGCCGCTGGTGATCGCGAAGGAGAAGGGCATCTTCGCGAAGTACGGCGTGGGCGATGTCGAAGTCTCGAAGCAGGCGTCGTGGGGCGCGACGCGCGACAACATCGTGCTCGGCGGCGAAAAGAACGGCATCGATGGCGCGCACATCCTGACCCCGATGCCCTACCTCATCTCGGCCGGCAAGGTGACGCAGAACAACGTGCCGACGCCGATGTACATCCTGGCGCGCCTCAATCTCGATGCGCAGGCGATCTCGGTTTCGAACGAATACAAGGACCTTAAAGTCACGAGCGATGCGTCCGCGCTGAAGGCGGCATTCGCGAAAAAGAAGGCCGACGGTAAGGACGTGAAGGTCGCGATGACCTTCCCGGGCGGCACCCACGATCTCTGGATCCGCTACTGGCTTGCGGCCGGCGGAATCGATCCGGACAAGGACGTTTCCACCATCGTCGTTCCACCGCCGCAGATGGTCGCCAACATGAAGGTCGGCAATATGGACGCGTTCTGCGTCGGCGAGCCGTGGGGCGAGCAGCTCGTCAACCAGGGTATCGGCTACACGGCGTGTTCGACCGGCGAAATCTGGGGCAAGCATCCGGAGAAGGCGCTCGGTCTGCGCGCTGACTACGTGGACAAATATCCGAAGGCGACGCAGGCGATCCTGATGGCCGTGATGGAGGCCCAGCAGTGGTGCGACAAGCCGGCTAACCGGCAGGAGATGTCGGAGATCGTCGGCAAGCGGCAATGGTTCAACGTGCCGGTCGCCGACATCGTCGGCCGCGCCAACGGCGACATCAACTACGGCAACGGCCGCCTCGAGAAGGGCACCCCGCAGTTCATGAAGTTTTGGCAGGACAACGCGTCCTATCCGTTCAAGAGCCACGACATGTGGTTCGTTACCGAAGATATCCGCTGGGGCAAGTTCGAGCCGACCACCGACATCAAAGCGATGGTCGACAAGGTGAATCGCGAGGATCTGTGGAAGGCGGCGGCGAAGTCACTCGGTGTTGCGGCGGCCGATATTCCTGCATCGACCTCGCGCGGCAAGGAGACCTTCTTCGACGGCAAAGTCTTCGACCCGGAAAATCCGTCTGCGTATCTCAAGTCTCTGTCGATCAAGCGTATCGAAGTCTGAACAGCCGATCGGGCCGTCCCGATGGGGCGGCCCCGCACACTCAGAGCCGAGGCTAATTCTCATGACCATGCCTGTCCTGAAAACGAATGTCGCAACCGCCGCTCCGATTGGAAGCGCCAGCGTAGTATCGCTGCCGACGGTGAAGCCGAGCTATCTGACGGCGAAAGTTCTTCCGAAGCTCCGGAACGCGGCCGCAGTCATCCTGCCGCCGATCATCATGCTGGCGCTGATCCTCGGCGTCTGGCAGCTCCTCTGTATGAAGCCGGGCGCGACCTTGCCCGCGCCGACCAAGATATGGGCGGAAGCAAAGGATCTCATCCTCGATCCGTTCTTCGTGGCCGGCCCGCAGGACATCGGCCTCGGCTGGCGCGTTTTGATCTCGTTGCAGCGCGTGGCGATCGGTTACGGCCTTGCCGGTCTGATCGGCATCATGATCGGCACGATCATCGGCCAGTCGATCTGGGCGATGCGCGGCCTCGATCCGATCTTTCAGGTGCTGCGCACGATTTCGCCGCTCGCCTGGCTGCCGATCTCGCTCGCGGCTTTCCGCGACAGCCAGCCGTCGGCGATCTTCGTGATCTTCATCACCTCGGTCTGGCCGATCATCATCAATACCGCGGTCGGCATCCGCAACATTCCGCAGGATTACCGCAACGTCGCTGCGGTGGTACGGCTCAATCATCTGGAGTTTTTCTGGAAGATCATGATCCCGTCGGCCGCGCCCTACATCTTCACGGGCCTGCGCATAGGCATCGGTCTGTCGTGGCTCGCAATCGTTGCAGCCGAGATGCTCACCGGCGGCGTCGGCATCGGCTTCTTCATCTGGGACGCCTGGAATTCCTCGCGTCTGTCCGACATCGTCGTGGCGCTCGTCTACATCGGCACGATCGGCTTCATCCTCGACCGCATCGTCGCGTTCGTTGCGACGATCGTCACCCGCGGCACATCGGCGAACTAAGGAGGCATGACCATGACCGCCTATTTGAAGCTCGATCACATCGACAAGGTCTTCACCCGCGGCTCCACGAGCACGGACGTGCTGAAGGACATCAGCCTGAGGGTGCCCCCGGGCGACTCCCTCGCGAGCTGCGGCGCCTCCGGCTGCGG
>JBEIPX010000050.1:0-10987 GCA_040376815.1 Bradyrhizobiaceae bacterium | reverse complement strand
GGCCGGCGAGATCCGGCTGTGCGGGCGGCCGGTTGCCGAGGCGGTGAAGCGCAACGTCGTCGCCTACGTGCCGCAAAGCGAGGACATCGACTGGAATTTTCCGGTGCTGGTCGAAGACGTCGTGATGATGGGCCGCTACGGCCACATGAACTTCCTGCGCATGCCCTCGCGCGCCGATCGCTACAAGGTCGACGCGGCGCTGGAGCGGGTCGGCATGAGCGAGTATCGTATGCGGCAGATCGGCGAACTCAGCGGCGGCCAGAAGAAGCGGGTGTTCCTGGCGCGCGCGCTGGCGCAAGAGGGAAGCATCATCCTGCTCGACGAGCCGTTCACCGGTGTCGATGTGAAGACCGAGACGGCGATCATCAGCCTGCTGCGCGAACTGCGTACGGCCGGGCACCTGATGCTGATCTCGACCCACAATCTCGGCAGCGTGCCGGACTTCTGCGACCGCGTCGTGTTGCTGAACAAGACCGTGCTGGCCGCGGGACCAACGGCCGAGGTGTTCACCCAGGCTAACCTCGAGCGCGCCTTCGGCGGCGTGCTGCGCCAGTTCAATCTTGGCGGCGCGGCGCTGCACGACGATGAAGACCCGCGCGGCGTGACGGTGCTGACCGACGACGAGCGGCCGCTGGTGTTCTACGGCGATCGCAAGGGTGCCGCCACGCCGCCGGCGAAGCGGCCCGACGAGCCCAAATCGTGATGATGGGCATGACCACCGCCGAACTGCTGATCCCGTTCAGTTATGACTACATGCTGAAAGCCATGTGGGTGTCGGCGCTAGTCGGCGGCGTCTGCGCGTTCCTGTCCGCATACCTCGTGATGAAGGGCTGGTCGCTGATGGGCGACGCGCTGGCGCATTCCGTCGTGCCCGGCGTCGCAGGAGCCTACATCCTCGGCGTTCCGTTCGCGGTCGGCGCGTTCTTCTCCGGCCTTCTCGCCTCGCTCGGCATGGCGTTCGTCCGCCAGCATTCGCGGCTGCGCGAAGATGCGGTGATCGGCATCGTCTTCACGTCGCTGTTCGCGCTCGGGCTGTTGATGGCGTCGATCTGGCCGACATCGGTCAGCGTGCAAAGTATCGTGCTCGGCAACATTCTGGCAATTTCCGATGAAGACGTCGTGCAGGTCGCGATCATCTCAGGCGTTACGCTCGGCCTTCTGCTGCTGAAGTGGAAGGACCTGATGATCACGTTCTTCGATGAAGCTTATGCACGCAGCATCGGCCTCAATACCACGATGCTGAAGGCGCTGTTCTTTACCCTTCTCAGCGCCTGCACGGTGGCGGCACTCCAGACCGTCGGAGCGTGCCTCGTCATCGCCATGGTGGTGACACCCGGCGCGACGGCTTACCTGCTGACCGATCGCTTCGGCCGCATGATCGTCATCAGCATTCTGCTTGGGGCAGGAACGAGCTTCGCCGGCGCCTATCTCAGCTACTTCATCGACGGCGCGACCGGCGGGGTCATCGTCAGCCTGCAAACGCTGCTGTTCCTCGCAGCGTTCGTGTTCGCGCCGAAACACGGCATCCTGGCCGCACGCCGCCGCGTCGCCATGGCGGGGGCGCCGTCATGATGACCATCATCGACTGGTTTGCCGTCCCGCTAAGTTATCCGTTCATGCAGCGCGCACTCCTGGTATCGCTGATGGTCGGTGCGGTGTGCGCGGTGCTGTCCTGCTATCTCGTGTTGAAAGGCTGGTCGCTGATGGGTGACGCGGTCTCCCATGCGGTGCTGCCAGGGATCGTGCTGGCTCATGTCGCTGGCCTGCCGCTTGCGGTCGGTGCATTCGCCGCCGGGCTGTCGTGCGCGCTGCTGACCGGGTATCTCAAGGAATCGAGCCGGGTGAAAGAGGACACCGTCATGGGTGTGGTCTTCTCCGGCATGTTCGGCTTTGGCCTCGTGATCTTCACCAAGGTCGAAACCGAGCAGCACCTGCTGCACATCTTGTTTGGCAACGTGCTCGGCGTCAGCGTGCAGGATCTGATCGAAACCGCGTTGATCGCCGGTGTCACGCTCGCGATCGTGCTGGTGAAGCGGCGTGACCTCTTGCTCTACTGCTTCGATCCGAACCACGCCCGCGCCATCGGCTTGCCTGTGAAGGTTCTGCACTACGGACTGCTGGTCCTGCTGTCGCTGACGATTGTGGGCTCGCTGAAGGCGGTCGGTATCATTCTCGTCGTTGCGATGCTGATCGCGCCGGGTGCGATCGCCTTTCTGCTCACCGACCGTTTCGAACGCATGCTGGTGATCGCGACCGTGGTCGCGACCGGCTCATCCGTGCTCGGCACGCTGATCAGCTTCCACATCGATGGTGCGACTGGCGCATGCATCGTGCTGGTGCAGGCGACCGTGTTCGTGCTGGCGTTTATGTTCGCACCGAAGCGCGGGTTGATAGCTGCGCGCGCAGCGCGGCGGCAATCGTCGGCTGCGTGAACCTCTAGTCCTGCGGCTCGGTACCGTTGCCCTTGGCGTCGGCACGCAGCCAGCCGCTCGGCGCGAGGCGCTGCTGCGGCAGGAAGCGGCCCTTGTACTGCATCTTCTTCGAACCCTCGATCCAGTACCCCAGATAGACATAGGGCAGGCCGAGGCGGCGCGCGCGCGCGATATGGTCGAGGATCATGAAGGTGCCGAGCGAGCGACTCTCTTCGTCCGGCTCGTAGAAAGAATAGACCATCGACAGCCCGTCGCTCAGCACGTCGGTCAGCGCGACGCCGATCAGGTCGCCGGTTCGCGATGGGGTGCCGTCCACCGGCGAGCGGCGGCGGTATTCGACGATGCGGGTTTCGACATGGCTGTCCTCGACCATCATCGCGTAGTCGAGCACGGTCATGTCCGCCATGCCGCCGTGCCGGTGACGCTCGTCCAGATAAGCGCGGAAGACGGAATACTGTTCGGAGGTCGGGACCGCCGTGCGCAACTCGCCGGCGATATCGGCGTTGCGCGCCAGAATCTTCCGGAAGTTACGCGACGGCCGGAACTCGTTGGCGATCACCCGCACCGAGACACAGGCGCGGCACTGGTCGCATGCCGGGCGATACGCGATCGACTGGCTGCGGCGGAAGCCGCCGTGGGTGAGGAGGTCGTTCAGTTCGCCGGCCTTTTCGCCGACGAGATGCGTGAACACCTTGCGCTCGTTACGATCCGGCAGATACGGACACGGCGAGGGCGCCGTGAGATAGAACTGCGGGGTATCGCGGGAGTGCTGGGTCACGGGTTCCTGTTTTGCGCCGGTTCGGACTCGTCAAACATCGCGCCCGGGACGGTTGCGGTCAATTCCTATCCGGCAGGCGGTAGATACCATGCACCGGCATGGCACGATTCCAGATGTGCATAGGCCGGATTTCCGGCAACATCATGCTGCGATGGGCAGGGAGATGTAAGCGAATCAGTAAGCGCGGGTTTCCGGATACGCATCCGGCCGCACCGAACTGTTAATGACGACGGTTCCCAGCACCATATCGTGCAGCAGGCGGCGGCGGCCGTTGAAAAAGCCGACCAGCAAAACCAGCGGCGAGAGCAGCGACACCGATACCCAGTAGAGGACGGCGTGCATCGCGCCGAGCAGGAAGTAGGGTTTTTCGCCATACCAGGTGCGCATTTCCAGATCGACCATGCGCATGCCGACGGTCGCCGCACGCGGGCCGCCGAGGGTGAGGCCGTAATAGCACAACGCCCAGATCACCGAGAGCGGCGACACCAGCCAGAACAGCGCCCAGCCGAGACCGAGCGTCAGAATTCCAAAGAACGTGATGAAGATCGAGACCAGCACGACTGGTGCCACCAGGATCACAACATCGATCAGGAAGGCGAGCACGCGCCGGGTCAGCACGGCGCGAAACAGCTCCGGTTGAGTCCATGGATCGAATGCATGCGGACGAAAGCCGCCGCCGCTGCGCCAGGTCGTTTCGCGCTGTGCGTTGTTGCTGCTGTCGGTCATCGTCAAATCCTCGCCAAAGTCCTCCGCTCGGTCGTCATGAGCGGCTGCGAACAAAACATGGCCCGCGGCAACCGGTGCGACAAGGGTTCGTCAGCGATAATTCGTCGCGCTCAGAGCCCTGCCTTGATCTTCTCCGCCGCCTTGGGCGCGAAGTAGGTGAGGACGCCGTCGGCGCCGGCGCGCTTGAAGGCGGTAAGGCTTTCCATCATCGCACGCTCGCCATCGATCCAGCCATTGTTCGCGGCGGCTGCGATCATCGCGTACTCGCCCGACACCTGATAGGCGAAGGTCGGCATGCCGAACGCATCCTTCACGCGCCGCACGATATCGAGATAGGGCAGGCCGGGCTTCACCATCACCATGTCGGCGCCCTCCGCAATGTCGAGCTCGATCTCGCGGAGCGCTTCGTTAGTGTTGGCCGGGTCCATCTGGTAGGTGCGCTTGTCGCCGGTGAGCGTCTTCGCGGATCCCACGGCCTCGCGGAACGGGCCATAGAAGGCGGACGCGTACTTCGCGGCATACGCCATGATCTGCACGTCGCGCAGATTGGCGCGATCGAGCGCCGAACGGATCGCGCCGACGCGACCGTCCATCATGTCGGACGGAGCGATGATGTCGCAGCCGGCTTCCGCCTGCACCAGCGCCTGTTTGGCGAGAACGGCAACGCTTTCGTCGTTGAGGATAATGCCGTCGCGCAGCAAGCCGTCATGGCCGTGGCTGGTATAGGGATCGAGGGCAACGTCGCAGAGGATACCGAGATCGGGAAATTCGCGCTTGATCGCCCGCACCGCTTTGCAGACGAGGTTCTCCGGATTGAGCGCTTCGCTGCCGTCCTCATCGCGCAGCGATGGATCGGTATACGGGAAGAGGGCGATGCAGGGGATCGTCAGCTTCATGGCGCGCTCGGCTTCGCGCACCGCCTGATCGACGCTGAGGCGCTCGACGCCGGGCATTGCGGTGATAGGTGCGCGCTTGTTGTCGCCGTCCATCACGAACAGCGGCCAGATCAGGTCATCGGTGGTGAGAACGTGTTCCCGCACCATGCGGCGGGTCCATTCGGACTTGCGGTTCCGGCGGAGACGGGTCGTCAGATCGAGCGAGGGGGCAGATGCAGAGACCTCGCGCAGCGGCGCATCGCGCATCTCGATCGGCCGCCCAAATTTGATCGCCATTTCAACGCATCTCCTTAAAACCGTTCCAAACTTTATCACCCGGGCGGGGGTTCGTCACGGCATCGCAGCAATTGATTTTGCGAGCGAGACGCACCAAGACGGTTTACGGCAAGGCGGCGTGACTCGCGGGGAGGGCGCCGCGGCCACGACCTTCCGTTAATGGAGCACCGGCTTACCCATGAACGACGAGGCTCGCAGAGCGATGAGCGCCCGTCTGGCCAACCTGTCGGCGCCGGACCAGGCACCGCGTGATCAGATCTCGCTGCTCGCGGCCATGCCGACGGGACCGGTGGAGGCTGGTGATGGCGCGTGGACGAAGCGTCTCGTGCTGTTCCTGCGGGCGATGGCAGTGATTTCGGTGGTGAAGGGGCTGTATCACTGGGCGCAGATCACCGGCTTTATCGGTACCGAGGACACGGCGTTCGAAATCCAGCCCACGCCGTGGCAGACGGCGACCGTCTACTTCGCAGTGATCGAACTTGTCGCAGCGGTTGGACTATGGCTCGCGACGCCGTGGGGCGCCGTGGTGTGGCTCACCACCATTGTCTCGATGGCGGTGATCGAACTGATGTTCCCGTCGATCTACGGCGGCAGCACGTGGGTTGTCGTCGTCGCGATGGTGCTGCTGATGATCTACCTCGCGCTCGCCTGGATGGCTGCGCGCGAGCGCCCGCCGTAGCGCGCGATACCGAAAAGTGGGACCGGTTTTTCGGGTCAGATCACGCGCAAACATCAAATCACGCGCAAACAAAAGCGCCTGCAATATCTTGCGGCGTCGCGCGCAATTTGAAGCAAATCGCAGATGGCGCCGCAGCGTAGTTATCGGGATGTGAATCCCTTCGGCCTCATGCCTTACCACGATCTTTCAAATTTGAACGGACCTGTTCCGGAACGCGACAGGGGCGGGGCCGAAAGCGTGAACAGGGGGCATTTTTGCTCAACGAAAACTTACAAAAACCCCTTTATTCACGGGCTTAATCGGCGATTCACTCTCTTAAATTCATGAACTCTTTATGGTGTTGTTTAAGCTGATCTTCAAACCGCTTCCCTAGGTTGCCGTTATCAGGCGGGACAAAAGTTTCGTCGAATAAAAACGACAAAGCAGGGGAAGTGTCATGATCAAAGCCGTAGCCACGGCAACGGAGACCGTTGACCGCAACGATGCATCCGCTCCGGTCCAACCGCTCTATCTCGAGGCATTGACTTTGGTGGAGCGGCTGCACCGCCGCCTGCTCGACGTCATCAAGGACGAATTCGATCGCCGCGGCCGTGCCGACATCAATTCGGTACAGGCGCTGTTGCTCTATAACATCGGCGACAAGGAACTGACCGCCGGCGAACTGCGCACCCGCGGCTACTATCTCGGCTCGAACGTCTCCTACAATCTGAAGAAGCTGGTCGAACTCGGCTTCCTCGATCACCAGCGTTCGCGCATTGATCGCCGCTCGGTCCGCATCCGCCTGACCGCGCAGGGCCAGGAAATCCGCCGCATCGTCGACTCGCTTTATCAGAAGCACGTCAAGACGGTGGAGAAGGTCGGCGGCATCTCGAACGACGAGTTCGCAAGCCTCAACAAGTCGCTGCATCGCCTCGAGCGGTTCTGGACCGACCAGATTCTCTATCGGCTCTGAGTTTTTGGCATGATCCCGAAAAGTGGACACCGGTTTTCGGATCAGATCATGCCCAACTAAATCGGGCGAAGCCGGCATAAGACCGGCAGGCCCAATCGTTCTCCAAGTATCTTGCGCACCGGCCCTGTTTTTCCGCGGGTCCGGTGCGTTTTCTTTTTGGTGGGCTGACGGGCCGAATCTCCGTGGTCTTGGGGTGCCGTGGGCATCTTTCCACGCTTGCCTGGCTTGGCCGGGGTTACCGAACCGCCTAAATATCGGGCCTAACCCCGATTATTTGGCCCCACACGCCAGATATGGTATGGCGCTCCCGCCGCCTTTCGGACCTTACCCATTCCGCCTGCTTCACCTTTCGGGGGAGCGGCGGTGGAGACATTTCGCCCATGAGCTCTTCTGCCAAAACTGCGTCCGCGCCCGACACGTTCTTTACGGCAACCCTCGAGCAGGCCGATCCCGAGATCGCCAACGCCATCAAAGGGGAACTCGGCCGTCAGCGGCACGAGATCGAACTGATCGCGTCGGAAAATATCGTCAGCCGCGCCGTGCTCGAAGCGCAGGGCTCGGTGATGACCAACAAGTACGCGGAAGGTTATCCGGGCGCGCGTTATTACGGCGGTTGCGAATTCGTCGACGTGGCCGAGAACCTCGCGATCGAACGCGCCAAGAAGCTATTCGGCGCGAACTTCGCCAACGTGCAGCCGAACTCCGGCAGTCAAATGAATCAAGCCGTGTTCCTGGCGCTCTTGCAGCCGGGGGATACTTTCATGGGCCTCGATCTCGCCGCTGGTGGCCACCTCACGCACGGCGCGCCGGTCAACATGTCGGGCAAGTGGTTCAAGCCGGTGCACTACACGGTGCGCAGGGAGGATCACCTGATCGACATGGACGCGGTGGCGAAGCAGGCTGAGGAAATCCGCCCCAAGCTGATCGTTGCCGGTGGCTCTGCCTATTCGCGGTCGTGGGATTTCAAGCGCTTCCGCGAGATCGCCGACAGCGTCGGCGCCTATCTGCTCGTCGACATGGCGCATTTTGCCGGCCTCGTCGCGGGCGGCGTGCATGCCTCCCCGGTGCCGTATGCGCACGTGACGACCACGACCACCCACAAGTCGCTGCGCGGGCCGCGCGGTGGCCTGATCCTCTGCAACGACGAAGCGCTCGCCAAGAAGCTGAATTCGGCGATCTTTCCCGGCCTGCAGGGCGGTCCACTGATGCACGTCATTGCCGCGAAGGCGGTGGCGTTCGCTGAAGCGCTGCGCCCGGACTTCAAGGTTTACGCGAAGAACGTGGTCGAAAACGCGAAAGCACTTGCAGAAACGCTGCGCTCGGCCGGCTTCGATATTGTCTCCGGCGGCACCGACAATCACCTGATGCTGGTCGACCTGCGGCCTAAGGGGCTGAAGGGCAACGCGTCCGAGAAGGCCCTCGGCCGCGCAGCGATCACCACCAACAAGAACGGCATCCCGTTCGATCCCGAAAAGCCGTTCGTCACCTCGGGTCTGCGCCTCGGCACCCCGGCGGCAACCACGCGCGGCTTCGGAGTCGCCGAATTCAAGCAGGTTGGTGAGATGATCGCCGAAGTGCTTAATGCCAATGCACAATCCGCCGACGGCAAAGCGCCGTTGGTCGAGAATGCGATCAAGGAACGGGTCCGCGCGCTGACTGACCGTTTCCCGATCTACCAGTAAGGTTCGTTTATGCGCTGCCCGAGTTGCAACAGTCTCGATACGCAGGTGAAAGACTCACGGCCGACGGAAGATTCGGCCGTGATCCGCCGCCGGCGTGTCTGCATGGCGTGCAACTTCCGTTTCACGACCTTCGAGCGGGTGCAGCTGCGCGAACTCACCGTCATCAAGCGAAACGGGCGGCGCGTACCGTTCGACCGCGACAAGCTGGTGCGCTCGCTTTCGATCTCTCTACGCAAGCGCCCGGTCGAGCCGGAGCGTGTCGAGAAGATGGTGTCGACCATCGTGCGAGAGCTCGAGAGTGGCGGCGAAGCGGAAATTTCATCTGAGGTGATTGGCGAAAGCGTGATGGAGCATCTGCGCCAGCTCGATGACGTGGCGTATGTGCGTTTCGCCTCGGTGTATCGCAATTTCCGCGAAGCCAAGGATTTCGAAGCCGTTCTCGGCGAACTTTCCGGCGAGGACGAGAACCGTCCAGCGCTTGTCCGGAAATGACCGCAGCTACGGCTTTCTCTGCTGACGATCATCGCTTCATGCAGCTCGCCCTGGCCCTTGGCCGGCGCGGGCTCGGTAACACGTGGCCCAATCCCGCCGTCGGCGCGGTCGTTGTCAAGGATGGCGTGATTGTCGGCCGCGGCTGGACACAGCCGGGCGGCCGTCCGCATGCGGAGCCGGTCGCGCTTCAGCGCGCGGGGGCACTAGCGAGAGGGGCGACGCTCTACGTCACGCTTGAACCGTGCTCGCACCACGGCAAATCGCCGCCGTGCGCGGATGCGGTGATCGCTGCGGATATCGCACGGGTGGTTGCCGCGATCGAGGACCCCAATCCGGAGGTGGCCGGGCAGGGCCATGCGCGCCTGCGTGCGGCGGGAATTGCGGTCGATGTCGGGCTCTGTGCGGATGAGGCCACGCGCGATCACGCCGGCCATATCCGCCGGATCACATCACGTCGCCCGCATGTCATTCTTAAATTGGCTGTCTCAAGTGATGGCAAAGTCGGGGCAGCTGGGCGCAAGCCGGTCGCTCTGACAGAAGCTGCGGCAAACACCCGTGTCCACCTGATGCGGGCGCAGACCGACGCGATTCTTATCGGGGTCGGCACCGCGCGGTCGGACGATCCGATGCTCACCTGCCGCCTGCCGGGCATGGAGGTGCAATCGCCGGTGCGGGTGGTGCTGGACAGCCATCTGCGGCTGCCGCCGGGAAGCCGCCTCGCGAAGAGTGCGCGGCAGCCCCCGCTCTGGCTGATGGCGAATGCGTTGGCGGAAGCGCCCGCCGCCGCTGTCCTTGGCGCCGAAGGCGCGGTGATCGCGCGCGTTGCAGGCGGTGATGCGGGGCTCGATCTTTCGGCTGTCATGAAGGAGTTGATGACGCGGGGCATCTCGCGGCTGATGGTGGAGGGCGGCTCGAGGATCGCATCCGCATTCCTGAAAGCCGATCTCGCCGATGAGGTCTGGCTGTTTCAGTCGCCGAAGGCGATCGGCAGCGATGGTGTCGATGCGCTCGATGGCATGGCACTCACGACAATCACGGCCTCGCCACGCTTCCGGCTGCATGCTAGCGACACCCTCGGACCTGACGTGCTGAGCGTTTACGAAAGAGCATGACCATGATCCGGAAAAGTGGGCACCGGTTTTCCGATCGGATCATGGTCAATTAGAGAGACACCATGTTTACCGGAATTGTCACCGATGTCGGCGAGATCGAGATCCTGAAGCCCGTTGCGCAAGGACAGCTGCATCGCCTGCGCATCCTATGCCACTACGATCACACGACGATCGCGGACGGTGCGTCGATCGCCTGCAACGGCGTATGCCTCACGGTGGTGGCGTCGGGTGTCGCCAGCGGACGCACGTGGTTCGAGGTGGATGCAGCAGCGGAAACGCTGCGCATGACCACCGCGCGAGGCTGGACGGCGGGAACGCGCCTCAATCTCGAACGCGCGCTGAAGATCGGCGACGAGCTCGGCGGCCATATCGTGGCAGGCCATGTCGATGGCGTTGCATCGATCATCGCACGTGACGACTTGCCGGACATGGCGCGGTTCACGCTGCAAAGCCCGCGCGAGATCGCTCGCTTCATCGCGCCGAAGGGCTCGGTGACGCTCGATGGCTGCTCGCTCACCGTGAATACGGTCGAGGATGACTGCTTTTCGGTGCTGATCATTCCGCACACGCTGAACGTGACGACATTGGGCGCCTGGCGGACGGGAGCCGAGGTGAACCTCGAAGTCGATCTGATGGCCCGCTATGCGGCGCGGCTGACCGAAATGAAGCCAGGTTAGGCTGGCAACGCTTGGATTTACCGCTACGGCGGACTAAAACCGTTCCAAACAGGCATTCCGAGATCAGGATTGATATGGCAGACCCGCGCCGCGCTCCGCTGAAAGACCAAACCGACATTCGCGGCTCGCACACGCTGATCGTCGAGGCGCGCTTCTATGACGACATCCAGGATGCGCTGCTTGCTGCCGCCATTGCGGAACTGGAAAAGGCCGGCTGCACCCACGATGTCATTACCGTTCCCGGCTGTCTCGAAATTCCGGCGGCGACCGCGATCGCGATCGAGG
>JBEIPX010000222.1:0-5642 GCA_040376815.1 Bradyrhizobiaceae bacterium | reverse complement strand
TCGACGCCGCACTCGATGCAAAGCTGATGCTTGATGGCGTGGCGGTTGAAGACATATTCCTTCAGCCCGTCGGCGCCGGCGCGCAGCTGAAAGCTCTGTGGCGGCACGAAGGAAAAATGCAGCCCCTTCTTGGTGCAGATCGAGCAATTGCAGGCCGTGACCATGGACAGATCGGTGGTGCATTCGAATCGCACCATGCCGCAGTGGCAGCCACCCGTGTAGGTCACCGCTTCAGTCATCTCCGCCCCCTGTTTTTCTGTTGTCGGCCGGAATCGTCGCGTCCTATCACGGCAAAGATGGGGCTGGATATCCGGCTCCATCCCGACCCGCCGGTGGTTGCAGCCGCGTCGCTATCTGAATTCGCGCTGCAATGCGAGCGCGAGTTCCTGGCATGCCATCGGCGCGCACGCGCATTGCGCGGATTCGAATCGGTTTGTTCGAAAACTTTTCGATGCCGGGCGACAGACGTTAATGAGTCTGCATTGCTGACCCGTCGTTTGATTCTTTCCGCCTGCGTCACCGGCTTGTCTTGACGCTGTCGCGCTGTTGACTGATTCTCGGCGCACGAACGCAAGCGGGAGGTCCATCATGAATCTCAACACAGCCCGTCACGTTGCGTATCCGCAAACCGAGCTTCCGCATCACAATCCGTGCGCCCAGTGCGGCACGCCGATCGCCCAGCCATCGTATGCCGAAGGCGACGCGCATCGCATGTCGTATATCTGGTCGTGCGAGGATTGCGGGTACGAGTTCACCACCATCGTGATGTACCCGCATCACGACGATCACAAGATCGCGGCCTGAGCCGCGCTTGTCTTAAGTCGCAGCGATCACGCCGTCACCGCTCGCCAGCCGACATAGGCGAGCGGGATGAGCGCGATCAGATCCGCCCACGCGATTGGCCGCAGCGATCCCGCGGGCAATCCGTGCAGCGCGTAGATCGCCAGGAAGCCGATGACGCTGATCGCAGTGATCGCCGCTGCGAGCGATCGTGGCCCCGCGTCGAAGGCCGCCCAGACGCAGGCGACGACGATGGTCATGAACAGCACCGAGCGATGTTGCAGAAGGAGCCCGACGGTGCCTTGCTCGGGCACGCCGTAAAGCCGCGTGATGGTGCCGGGTATCAGCGCGGCGATGCCGGGCGCGAGATGAATGAGGGCGAGGGCAATCCACGCGATCCGCTCGAGCACGGCGGCTTCTCCCTGCTGGTTTTGAAACGATGAGGGTTCCCTAGCGCGGGCAGGCGGCGCGCCTCAATGACGTGGCGGGTAATGGACGGGATTATTCATCGGCGCGGCGAAACCCGCGCGATGCTCATCCGGTACATGAAGGGCCGGTGCGCTGATCGATCCGGTAGACGTATCCCCGATCCTCCGGAGCCGCCTTGCTCAGCCGCCGAACCATCCTCGCCGCGCCCGCGCTTCTCGCCGGCTGCTCGCCGCTCGGTGTGCTCAACACCGTCGTGCCCGAGGATGGCGGTGCGCGCCGCGTTGCGACGAGCGTTGCCTACGGTCCATTGCCGCGGCAGAGCCTCGATGTGTACGCGCCGGTGAGCGCGGGGCGTGCGCCGGTGGTCGTCTTCTTCTATGGCGGATCGTGGAGCAGCGGCCGCAAGGAGGATTATTCCTTCGCCGCGTCGGCATTCGCCTCCGCAGGTTTCGTCAGCGTGCTGCCGGACTACCGGCTGTTTCCGGCCGTGCGCTTCCCTGCGTTCCTGGACGACTGTGCGCTCGCGACTGCCTGGGTGGAGACAAACATCGCGCGCTTCGGCGGCGATCCGTCGCGCATCTTTCTCGCCGGGCATTCGGCCGGGGCCTACAACGCGGCGATGGTCGGGCTCGACCGCCGCTATCTCGATGCCGCCGGCGGCTCGCGGGCCACGATCAAAGGCATCGCCGGGCTCGCCGGGCCGTATGATTTCTTGCCGCTCGACAACCGTACCACCATCAACGTGTTTGGCGAGGCGCCGCGGCTGGACGCGACCCAGCCGGTGAACTTTGCGCGCCGCGGCCTGCCGCCGTTCTTCCTTGCCACCGGCGCCGGCGACACAACCGTATTCCCGCGCAACACGATTTCACTGGCGAAGCGGCTGCGCGGCGTTTCGGTGCCGGTAACAGAAAAAATCTACCCCGGCGTCAGCCACGCGGGGATTTTGCTTGCGCTGAGCGTGCCGCTGCGCAGCCGCGCGCCGGTGCTGGCCGACATGCTGGATTTCTTCCGCGGTGCGAGCGCGTAGCCTCGTTTGCGGCTTTCGTGCGGTTGCCCCGGCAACCGCATCCCCCTAAGCTGACGGTATTCCAGCTGCCGGGGCATCAAGCGTTTGACCAATCGCGTCAAGAACATCCTCTTCATCATGTGCGACCAGCTGCGCTTCGATTACCTGTCGTGCGCCGGTCATCCCACTCTGAAAACGCCGAACATCGATGCGCTGGCGGCGCGCGGCGTCCGCTTCACCAATGCGTTCGTGCAGTCGCCGGTCTGCGGCTCCTCGCGCATGAGCTTCTACACCGGGCGCTACGTGCAGTCGCATGGCGCGGCGTGGAACGGCTTTCCGCTGAAAGTCGGCGAGATGACCATGGGCGATTATCTGCGGCCGCTCGGCATGCAGACGGTGCTGGTCGGCAAGACGCACATGAAGGCCGATGCGGAAGGCATGGAGCGGCTCGGCATCGATCCGCAGTCGATCATCGGCGTGCGCGTCTCCGAATGCGGCTTCGATCCGTACGAACGCGACGACGGCCTGCACGCCATCGGCCCCGAGGGCCGCTACGATCCGAAAGCGCCGCGCTACAACCAGTATCTCAACGAGAAGGGCTACGGCGGCGACAATCCCTGGCACGATTACGCCAACGCGGCGCAGGGCGACGACAACGAACTCGCATCCGGCTGGGCGATGCGGCATGCGCGCAAGCCCGCGCGTGTCGCCGAAGAGGACTCCGAGACGCCGTACATGACGCGGCGCGCGATCGACTTCATGACGGAAGCGGCCGACAAGCCGTGGTGCCTGCATCTGTCCTACATCAAGCCGCACTGGCCCTACATCGCGCCGGCGCCCTATAACGACATATACGGCGCGACTGACGTCATTCCGGTCGTGCGCAGCGAGGACGAACGCGCCGATCCGCATCCGGTCTATCGCGAGTTCATGGCGCATCGGGTCGGGCAGGCGTTCGCGCGCGACGAGGTGCGCGAGGAAGTCATTCCCGTCTACATGGGGCTGATCAAGCAGATCGACGATCAGTTGGGCGTGCTGTTTGCGTTCATGCGCGAGAAGGACCTGCTCGACAACACGCTGATCGTGTTCACCTCCGATCACGGCGACTATCTCGGCGATCACTGGCTCGGCGAGAAAGACCTGTTCCACGAGCCCTCGGTGAAGGTGCCGCTGATCGTCTGCGATCCGTCCGCCGAGGCTGATGCCTCGCGCGGCTCGATTTGCGATGCGCTGGTGGAATCGATCGATCTGCTGCCGACGTTCGTCGATGTTGCCGGCGGCGATGCGGCCGATCTGTCGCATCGCCTCGAAGGCCGCTCGCTGACAAACTGGCTGCACGGGAAAACGCCGGAGCAGTGGCGCCGGTTTGCGATCAGCGAGTACGACTATTCGATGCTGCCGGCCTCCGGCAAACTCGGCGTCGCGCCGAACGACGCGCGGCTGTTCATGGTGCGGGATCAGCGCTGGAAATACGTGCACGCGGTCGGTTACCGGCCGATGCTGTACGATCTCGCGAGCGATCCGAACGAGTTTCGCGATCTCGGCGCAGACGAAGCATACGAGGGCGAGCGGCAGCGATTGGCGACAGCGCTGGCGCAATGGGGGTTGCGGCAATCGCAGCGCACGACGCGATCGGAGAAACAGATTCTCGGCATGCGCGGCAAATCGCTGCGCAAGGGCATCCTGATCGGCGTTTGGGACGAGAGCGATCTGCCGGACGAACTGTGGAGCCGGTATCGTGGGGAATAACGAATAAAAGCGGAGGGAAGCGATATGAAACGATGGCTGATCGCCCTGACATTGATGGCGCTGGGCAGCGCGTTGACCGCACCAGCGCAAGCGCAGATCGGCGAGCAGCCGGTGCGCATCATTTTCCCGTTCGGCGCGGGCGGCTCCGGTGACGCACTCTCGCGGCTGATCGCCGAGAAGCTGCGGGCCGGGCTCAACCGGCCGGTGATCGTCGAGAACCGGTCAGGTGCAGCGGGCCGGATCGGCGTGCAGGCGGTGAAGTCGGCCGCGCCCGATGGCATGACGCTGCTGCTGACGCCGATTGCGCCGGTTGCGGTCTATCAGCACGTCTACAAGTCGCTCGGCTACGATCCGCTGACCGATCTCGATTCCGTCGCGCAAGTCGGTACGTTCGATTTCGGCATCGCCGTCGGGCCGAAGGTGCCGGTGAAGTCGCTGAAGGAACTGGTGACGTGGGCCAAGGCCAATCCGAACGAGGCGAACTACGCGACGCCTGGCGCGGGTACGCTGCCGCATTTTCTCGCGGTGCTGTTCGGCCAGCGCGCCGGCCTCGACCTGCGGCATGTGTCGTACCGCGGCTCGGCCCCGGCGCTGACCGATCTGATCGGCGGCCAGTTGCCGATGATCGTGACGACGCTCTCCGACATGACCGAGATGCACAAGGCCGGGCGCATCAAGGTGCTCGCGGTGTCGGGAGCGAAGCGGTCGCAGTTCATGCCCGAGGTGCCGACGCTCGCGGAAGAGGGCTACGACATCAGCGCGACCGGATGGTACGGCCTGTTCGCTCCAGCGAAAACGCCGCCGGACTTCATCGCCAAGGTCAACCGCATCGTCGTCGACGCCATCAAGTCGCCGGATGTCTCCGAGCGCATGCTGACCATGGGATTGCAGCCGACGGGCACGTCGGCCGCGGAGATGGCGGCGATCCAGAAGCGCGACTCTGCATTCTGGGCGCCGGCGGTGCAGGCGTCGGGATTCAAGGCGGAGGAGTAGTTCCGCTCCGCGCATCATTCTCAGTTCGTCATGCCCGGGCTTGACCCGGGCATCCATCTCGCTTTTCTACTTCAAAAGATGGATTGACGGGTCAAGCCCGCCAATGACGAGCTGAATGAGTTGCAGCACCATCCGTCAATATTGGAGGGGTGGGTATGCATGACAAAGCTACTTACTCCGCCTTCACGCCGGACTGCTTGATCGCATCCTCCATCCGCGCGGCCTCGCGCGTCATGAAGGCGCGCGTATCCTCGGGCGATGACCCGATCAGCTCGATGCCGAGCGCGCCGATCCGCTGCTGAACTTCGGGCCGCTTCAGCGCGTCTGCGAAGGCGCTGCTCCACTTCGTCACGATCTCCGGCGGCGTGCCTGTTTTGGCCAGCGCGCCGAACCACGACTTCGACGTGAAGCCCTTGACGCCGAGTTCGTCGAGCGTCTGCAGATCGGGCAGCGGGGACAGGCGCTTCTCGTTGGCGACCGCGATCGCGCGCAAGGTGCCGCCCTTGAGCTGCTCGGAAACGTTCTGGAGATCGCCGAGCATGGCATGGACGTGTCCGGCGATGAGATCGTTCATCGCCGGCGCGCTGCCCTTGTACGGCACGTGGATGATGTCGATGCCGAGCTCGCGCTTGAGCATCTCGAAGCCGAGGTGGTTCGACGAGCTGCTGCCGAAGGAGGCGAAGGT
>JBEIPX010000102.1:0-8470 GCA_040376815.1 Bradyrhizobiaceae bacterium | reverse complement strand
GTGCCTTCCGGCACCAGAATTTTCGCGATCGTGCCTTCGTCGACGGCTTCGACTTCCATCGTCGCCTTGTCGGTTTCGATCTCGGCGATCACGTCGCCGGACTTGACCTTGTCGCCCTCTTTCTTGAGCCACTTGGCAAGGTTGCCCTTCTCCATCGTCGGAGAGAGCGCGGGCATCAGAATGTTGATCGGCATGACGATGTCTCCGCGTTAGCGATAGCAAACGGCTTTCGCCGCGGCGACGACTTCAGCAACGCTTGGCAGCGCCAGCTTCTCGAGATTGGCGGCATATGGCATCGGCACGTCCTTGCCCGACACGCGCGCGACCGGCGCATCGAGATAATCGAACGCCTGCTCCATGATGCGCGACGCGATTTCCGCGCCGACCCCCGACTGCTGCCAGCCCTCCTCGACCGCGACCGCGCGCCCGGTCTTCTTCACCGAGGCGATGATGGTTTCGGTATCCATCGGGCGGATGGTGCGAAGGTCGATGACTTCCGCGTCGATGCCTTCCTTCGCGAGCTCGTCGGCGGCCTTGAGCGCATAGGTCATGCCGATCGACCACGAGACGATCGTCACGTCCTTGCCTGGCCGCGCGATTTTCGCCTTGCCGATCGGCACGATGTAGTCGTCGAGCTTCGGCACCGGGCCGCTCTGGCCGTAGAGGATTTCGTTCTCAAGGAAGATGATCGGATTCGGATCTCGGATCGCGGCTTTGAGCAATCCCTTTGCGTCGGCCGGAGAATACGGCGAGACGACCTTGAGGCCCGGGATCTGCGAGTACCAAGCTGCGTAGTCCTGGCTGTGTTGCGCGGCGACGCGCGCAGCCGCGCCGTTCGGCCCGCGGAACACGATCGAGCAACCCATCTGGCCACCGGACATGTAGAGCGTCTTCGCCGCCGAATTGATGATCTGGTCAATCGCCTGCATGGCGAAGTTGAAGGTCATGAACTCGACGATCGGCTTCAGCCCTGCGAATGCCGCACCGACGCCGACGCCGGCAAAGCCGTGTTCGGTGATCGGCGTGTCGATGACGCGCCGTGCGCCGAACTCCTGCAGCAGCCCCTGGGTGATCTTGTAGGCGCCCTGATACTCGGCGACCTCTTCGCCCATGACGAACACGTCTTCGTCACGGCGCATTTCTTCGGCCATGGCGTCGCGCAGCGCTTCGCGCATGGTCATGGTGACCATTTCCGTGCCGGGAGGCACGTCGGGCTCGGGTTCAACAGGCGCAGCGTGACGCGCATGCACCGGCGGCGCCGAGATCATCGGCTTGCCCTCGCCGACCGGCGAACGCGATTCCGCAACTTCGTGCTGTGTGCTGAGGTCCACTGCGGGCTTCGGCGCGGCCGTTGCCGCCTTGCCGAGATCGGCTGCGCTTTCACCGTCGCCGAGGATCATCGCGATCGGCGTGTTGACGGCAACATCCGCCGTGCCTTCCGGCACCAGTATCTTGCCGAGCGTTCCCTCGTCGGTCGCCTCGACTTCCATGGTGGCTTTGTCGGTTTCGATTTCGGCGATCACATCGCCGGACTTGATCGCCTCGCCCTCTTTCTTGAGCCATTTGGAGAGGTTGCCCTTCTCCATGGTCGGCGACAGCGCGGGCATCAGAACTTGAATCGGCATGACGGCTCCTGCTCGCGCTTAACGGTAAATGTCGGTGTAAAGTTCGGACGCGTCCGGTTCCGGATCGCTTTGCGCGAAATCGGCCGATGCATTGACGATCTCGCGCACCTCCGCATCGATCGCCTTCAGATCCTGCTCGCTGACTTTCAGTTCAAGCAGGCGGCTGCGCACCTGCTCGATCGGGTCCTGATCGTGACGAACCTTCTCGACCTCCTCGCGCGTGCGGTACTTCGCGGGGTCCGACATCGAGTGGCCGCGATAGCGGTAGGTCTGCATTTCGAGGATGTAGGGGCCGTTGCCTTCACGGCACCACTTTACCGCCTTGTCGGCAGCGGCCTTCACGGCCCGCACATCCATGCCGTCGACCTGTTCGCCCGGAATGTTGAACGAGAGGCCGCGCTTCGAGAAATCCTGCTGGGCGGATGAGCGATGCACCGCCGTGCCCATGGCGTAGCGATTGTTCTCGATGACGTAGATGACCGGCAGCTTCCACAGCTCCGCCATGTTGAAGCTTTCGTAGACCTGACCCTGGTTGGCGGCGCCGTCACCAAAGTAAGCAACGCTGACGTTGTCGTTGCCGCGATACTTGTTGGCGAAGCCCAGCCCGGTGCCGAGCGACACCTGCGCGCCGACGATGCCGTGGCCGCCATAGAAGTGCTTCTCGGCACTGAACATGTGCATGGAGCCGCCCTTGCCCCGGGAATAGCCGCCGCGGCGTCCGGTGAGTTCCGCCATGACGCCGTTCGCGGTCATGCCGGTGGCCAGCATATGACCGTGGTCGCGGTAGCCCGTGATGACCTGATCGCCCTGTTTCAGCGCCATCTGCATGCCGATTACGACGGCTTCCTGGCCGATGTAGAGGTGACAGAACCCGCCGATGGCGCCCATGCCGTAAAGCTGGCCCGCTTTTTCCTCGAAGCGGCGGATCAGCAGCATCTCACGCAACGCGTGGAGTTCCTGCTCTTTTGTGAACTTTGGCGGCGAAGGATGACTTTGGCCGTTCCCCTCTTCCCTTGCGGTGGATTTTTTTGCGGGGGCCGTATTCTTCGCTGAGCTCATGGCACATCCGGATCGGAGGGAGTTAAGCCTCTCTACCGCAACTCAAATGGCCGATAAAGCGCCGCCCTTTGCCACATGCCGGAATAGATTCACCGCAGTGCAGCGATGTTGGAATTTATGCGATGACCGCGAAGAGATTTTGAAATTTGCGCGAACGGTGGAGTGTTACTGCGCGTTGATTGGGCGCACCAGATCGCGCGGGTGCGCAAAGTTGAGCTGGTAGCGCGATCGCTCATCGAGCATGTCGGGGTCAATTCCACCTGACCGCAACAGGGAGACCCGCTGCTCGCCGATCAACCGCTCCTGCTTCAGCCGGGCAAGCTCGGAGGTCAGCGCGATGATCTCTTGGTCGAGTTCAAGCCGGGCTGTCAGGCCGAAACGGCCGGTATAGGCATTGACGCCGAAATAGGCGATCAGGCCGGCGGCAATCGCATAAAGCGCGATACCGGTCAGGATACCTTTGAGGCGGGTGCGCGAAACCATGCCCCACGATGGAGCAGCGCGGTTAATCGGGGCTTAATGCCCGCCGCGCCACTTGCGACGAAGCGAACCTACTTCGCGTGGACAGCCACCCAGCCGGCGAACGCGTCGAGATATTTCGAGAGGAAGTCCTTCACCGAATCCTTTGTCAGCTTGCCTGACGCGTCGAACGCATCGCCGAGCTGACCGACGTACATTTCCGGTTGCTGTAGAATAGGACCGCTGATGCCGGGTAGAATCTGCTGGAGGTGCTTCACGGCCGAAACCCCGCCATGCGCACCCGGCGACGATCCGATGATGCCGACCGGCTTGCCGTTGAACGAGCTCTGACCATAGGGCCGCGAAGCGATATCGATCGCGTTCTTCAGCACGCCGGGCACCGAGCGATTGTACTCCGGCGTGACGAAGAGAACGGCATCAGCCGCTTTCAGCTTGTCGCGAAAGGCCAGCCAGTCCGCCGGCGGACTGGCTTCCAGATCCTGGTTGAAGAACGAGAGGCCACCCAGCGTGGTTACATCGAGTGCCAGCGACGATGGCGCGATCGTCTTCAACGCATTTGCGAGCTTGAGAGAAAAAGCCTCCTTGCGGAGGCTGCCGACGATAACGACGACGCGGGCGGGGTTGGCCATAACGGATCCTTTCAAATGGTCCGGCAATCGGTGACGGCGAAGACGTATGCCAATCACGGAAAGATGCAAGTGCATCTTTCGTCAATTGGCTAACTTTCCGACTCGAGATGGTCACGGCCGCGTGAACGGAGGCGGCAGTCCGCCTAGCGCAAGGCCTTCAGTGCCTCACGGCCACCGTAGCGTGCCTGCGGGCCGAGTTCCTGCTCGATGCGCAGCAGCTGATTGTACTTTGCGGTCCGATCCGAGCGCGCGAGCGAGCCGGTCTTGATCTGTCCGCAGTTGGTCGCAACCGCGAGATCGGCGATCGTCGAGTCTTCGGTCTCGCCGGAACGATGTGACATGACAGCCGTGTAGCCGGCCTTGTGCGCCATCTCGACCGCGGCGAGCGCTTCGGTGAGCGTGCCGATCTGGTTGACCTTGACGAGGATCGAGTTGCCGAGGCCGCGCTTGATGCCGTCCGACAGGCGCTTGACGTTCGTGACGAACAGATCGTCGCCGACGAGCTGGCACTTGTTGCCGATGAGGTCGGTCACCTTCTTCCAGCCGTCGAAATCATCCTCGGCCATGCCGTCCTCGATCGAGACGATCGGATAGCGCGAAACCAGTTCGCCGAGGTACTTCGCCTGCTCGTCGATCGAACGCTTCTTGTTGCCCTCGCCCTCGTAGACGTAGGCACCACCCTTGAAGAACTCGGTCGACGCCGGATCGAGCGCGATGGCGACATCGTCGCCGGGCTTGTAGCCGGCCTTCTCGATCGCCTTCATGACAAATGTCAGCGCTTCGTCGGCGGTCGCAAGGTTCGGCGCGAAGCCGCCCTCGTCGCCGACGTTGGTGTTGTGACCGGCATCGTGCAGCGACTTCTTCAGGGTATGGAATACCTCGACGCCCATGCGCAGCGCTTCCGAGAAGGTTGGCGCACCGACAGGCATGATCATGAATTCCTGGAAGTCGATCGGATTATCCGCATGCGCGCCGCCGTTGATGATGTTCATCATCGGCACCGGCAGCACGCGCGCCGAGGTGCCGCCGACGTAGCGATAGAGCGGCAGGCCGTTGGCGTTCGCCGCTGCCTTCGCCACCGCCAGGGAAACGCCGAGGATGGCGTTGGCACCGAGGCGGCTCTTGTTCTCCGTGCCGTCGAGCGCGATCAGCGCCTCGTCGATTTGCAGCTGCGCCGGCGCATCGAGCCCGCCGATGGCGTCGAAAATCTCACCGTTGACCGCGGCGACCGCCTAGGTGACGACCGTGCCGAGGTAGCGCTTCTTGTCGCCGTCGCGCAGCTCCATCGCCTCATGCGCGCCGGTCGACGCGCCGGACGGAACAGCCGCGCGGCCGAGCGAACCATCCTCCAGCACGACATCCACTTCCACGGTCGGATTGCCGCGGCTGTCCAGAATTTCGCGCCCGATGATGTCGACGATGGCTGTCATAATGAGCAGGTCCTTATTTCGATGATGGCGGGCCATATACACGGCGCGCAAGCAAATGTGAACGGGCGCTGGATCATCCTTCCTGATAGGCGGAAAACTCCCGATTATTGAGCGTTGACGGCGGCGCCCTGCTCCGGTCATTGGTGTGCCAGCAACAGGACATTCCAGAAAAACACCCATGGCAAAGACGAAGAAATCACTCCAGCTCGGCAAGGCCACGGTGTGGCCAAAAACGCCTGCGGAAGCGCAGCTCGACGCGGTTCCCAATCCGCAGGCCGGAGAGACCTATCTGGTGCGCTTCACCGCGCCGGAGTTCACCACGCTTTGCCCGGTCACCGGTCAGCCCGATTTCGCGCACCTCGTCATCGACTACGTGCCAAACAAGACGCTGCTCGAGTCGAAGTCGCTCAAGCTCTATCTCGCGAGCTTTCGCAACCACGCGGGCTTTCACGAAGATTGCACGATCGCGATCGGCAAGCGCATCGTGCGCGAGATCAAACCGAAGTTCTTCCGCATCGGCGGCTACTGGTATCCGCGCGGCGGCATCCCGATCGACGTGTTCTGGCAGACGGGCAATTTGCCGAAAGGGCTGTGGCTGCCGGATCAGGGCGTGCCGCCCTATCGCGGGCGTGGCTGATTTTCCCGCCGCCTCCAGCTCTAGACATCTGCCACATCTTCCGGGCCCGTGGGCTGCTGACGCAGCAGCCACGCACAGACAAAGCCGAGCGCGACGACGATCGTCGCGCTTATCAGTAGCGTCGCAGTCTTGCCGATATGCGCGAGTCCGAAGCCGTAGACGACCGGTCCGGCTGCCTGCCCCAGGAAGAAAAACAGTGAGTGAAACGCAAGCGCGGACGCCCGCGCTTCCGGCGCGAGGTTGCTCGAGAATATCTGCAACGAACCGTGCAGCGAATAGAAGCCCCAGCCCATGAGGACGAAGCTCGCAAGCTGCAAGGGCCACGGCGCGCCGACCGCCACCAGCGCAAGCTGCACGCCGCAGACGATACCGCCGCAGATCATCACGCCGTTGACGCCGAGCCGCAGCAGCAGCCGCGACACGCTCAGCGTGTAGCAAAGACCGCCGACGGCAAAGCCCGCGATGACGAGCCCCGCGATGGACAGGCGCGGTTCGCCGAGATCGGCGAGAAACGCCGCGACGAACGGAAACAGGCCGAGAATGCAGAGCCCTTCGATGAACACGGCCGCGAAACAGATCCGCGCATTCGGATTGGCGAAGATCGTCTGATAGCCCCGCTTGAGCTGCGACAGTGGCATCCGCTCGACAGGTTGCGACAGCACGCCGCGAAAGCCATAGGCCACCGCGAACGAGGAGATCAGCACCAGCACGCCGAGCACCATGAGGACGCCGCGCCAGCCGACGAAGTCGCCGATCAGGCCGGAGAAGGTCGCGCCCAGCAGGTTGCCCGTCATCGCGCCGGCAAGGACGCGGCTCATTGCCACCTGGCGCTGCTGCGTCGGCACGAGATCGCTGGTCAATCCGATGGCGATCGGAAACACCCCGCCCGCGCTGATGCCGGCCATGATGCGGGTTACGAACAACATCTCGAACGACGTGGCGAACGCGCCCGCGGTATTGGCCGCCGCAAGCAGCAGCAGGCAGGCGATCACCAGCCGCGCCTTGCCGAACAGGTCAGCCAGCGCACCGAGAAACGGCTGCACCAACGCAAAGGTCAGCGCATTCACCGCCGAGAGGCCGGCGGCCACCGCAATGCTGACGGCCAGATCGTTACCGATCTGCGGCAGCACCGGTTCGACCGCGCGCGCCGTCAGGCTCACGGCAAAGGCCGACATGGCAATGATGGTGAGAAGTGGCGGCATTCTTTTTTCGGGGAGAGATCGATCGGCCATCGATGTCATCGCGCGCGAAACGAAGCAATCCGCTCCCACCGCAAGGCTGGATTGCGCGGTATCAGCCCTTGGCCAACGCGTCGAACGCCATCAACCGCTTGATCAGTCCCTCGAACTCCTTCAGCGGCACCATGTTGGGTCCGTCGGACGGCGCATTGTCAGGATCGGGGTGCGTCTCGATGAAAACGCCGGCGACACCCACGGCGACCGCCGCGCGCGCCAGGACCGGCACGAACTCGCGCTCTCCGCCGGAGGAAGTTCCCTTCCCGCCCGGCTGCTGAACCGAATGGGTTGCATCGAAGATCACCGGTGCGCCGGTGGTGCGCGCGAGGATCGGCAGCGCGCGCATGTCGGAAACGAGCGTGTTGTAGCCGAACGACGCGCCACGCTCAGTGACGAGCACGTTGGCGTTGCCGCCACTCGTGATCTTGCTGACGACGTTCGCCATATCCCATGGCGCGAGGAACTGGCCCTACTTGACGTTGACGGCTTTGCCAGTCGCAGCCGCCGCCAGTAGCAGATCGGTTTGCCGGCACAGGAACGCCGGTATCTGCAAGACGTCGACCGCCTGCGCAGCCTCAGCGCATTGCTCGATCTCGTGCACGTCGGTGAGCACTGGCAATCCGAGCGATGAGCGGATCTCCGCGAAGATCGGCAGCGATTGCGCGAGGCCAAGCCCACGCGCGCTAGACGCGCTGGTACGGTTCGCCTTGTCGAACGAGGTCTTGTAGACGAGACCGATCTTCAGGCGCGCGGCAATCTCCTTCAGCGCGGACGCGGTTTCAAGCGCATGCGCGCGGCTCTCGAGCTGACACGGTCCGGCGATGACGGCGAGCGGCAAGGCATTGCCGAAGCTGACGGAGCCGACCTTGACGACAGATGCAGCAGTGAGCGCCACGCAAAATCCTAACCGAGACCAAGTGAACATCAATGTGCGAAAGCGCACCGACCATGCCGGGACCGCTCCGCCCGATCAACCCTTTAGGTCCTCACAGGACTCAAATATCAGGCTTCAAATATCAGAACCGCTCCATGTGCGGCCTGCGACGGAACAACGATACGCCCCTCATGCCGATGGGCTTCGATGTCATTCTTGGCGAGCGCTTCACTCGTCCGGTCGAGACTTGAGGCAGCGAACCGTATCGCCGCCAGCGACAGGCCCGGCCCGTGAATGGCCGGCATCAGGCCGAAGCGCTCGCGAAATGCATGTGGGGTCATGTCGTCGATCTCGCCGCGGGACGTTCGGATCGCAAGCCCCGTTGCATCCAGTGTCGCATCAGCGCCAACGTAAGCCGACAGGAACGCGCGATGCTGATCCGGATGATCGGCGACGAACACCGCGCCGATGATCTTCCGCGCGCCGTTGTCATGCTGTTGC
>JBEIPX010000088.1:0-9238 GCA_040376815.1 Bradyrhizobiaceae bacterium | reverse complement strand
GCTGCGTTCGAGAACGAAGCGCAGCCTTACGTCTCGCTCAGCCTGCCGATGTGGCAGAACAAGTACGGCAAGTACGACAACCTCGCGCGCATCCGCGAATGGACGATCATCGGCGAGGATGACGAATGAGCGGGCCGCGGTCGCAAATCCCGCCGCTGGCGCGCGACGCGCAGACGCGCTCGTCCAATCCGGCGACATCGGTGTTCGTCTCGGCGAATGCAGGCTCCGGCAAGACGCACGTGCTGGTGCAGCGGGTCGTGCGGCTGCTGCTTGCGGGCGTCCCGCCCGCAAAAATTCTCTGCATCACCTTCACGAAGGCCGCGGCGGCCAACATGTCGCAGCGGGTGTTCGCAAAGCTCGGCGAATGGGTCGCGCTCGGCGATGACGCGCTCGACCGCGCATTGCGGGAGTCCGGCATCGCGCGGCCGACCGCACAAATCCGCACGCAGGCGCGCAAGCTGTTCGCAAGTGCGCTCGAGACGCCGGGCGGATTGAAGGTGCAGACCATCCACGCACTCTGCACGCGATTGTTGCAGCAGTTTCCGTTCGAGGCGAACGTCCCTGCTCGATTCGCCGTGCTCGATGACCGCGATCAGGCCGAGATGATGGAGCGCGCGAGCCTTAAAGTACTGCTGGACGCCGCTGCGAAACCGATGAGCCCGATCGGCCGCGGCTTGCAGACGGCGATGGCCACCGCTGCCGACACCACATTCCGCGAAGTCGTCACCGAAGCTGTGCTGAGCCGCGATCATCTGCTGGCCTGGATCGCGCAGGCAGGCGGCGTCGGGGCTGCCGTTGACGAACTGTCGCGCGCGCTCGCCATCGACGCGAACGAAAGCATCGAAGAGATCGAGCACGAGATCGTCGAGGGTCCGCATCTGCCGCGAGCGCGGTGGCTGGAGATCGCTGCCGCGCTCGAGAGCGGAAACAAAACTGACCAAGATCAAGCCGAACGGCTGCGGCGCGCTCTGGAGCTTACCGGCACTTCACAAGTCGACAGGTATTTGACTGTTTATCTTACCAAAGAGTTCGAAGTACGAAAAACAATAGTTACTCGGAAGATCACCGATAGGTTGCCAGGCATCGCGGCCGCGTTCGATGCCGAGAAGATGCGCCTCGCGCCGCTGATCGACCGGCGCCGCGCGGCGTTCACGCGTGATCGCACCCATGCCTTGCTCGCAATCGCAACGGCTGTTGCCGACAACTATCGCCTCGACAAGCAGGCGCGCGGCGCGATGGACTATTCGGATCTGATCGAGAAGACACTGAAGCTGCTCGACACGACTTCCGCCGGGTGGGTGCACTACAAGCTTGACCGCGGCGTCGACCACGTCCTTATCGACGAAGCGCAGGATACGAGCCCGCAGCAATGGGACATCGTCGCGCGGCTGATCTCCGAGTTCACCACCGGCGCCGGCGCACGCGAAGCGAAGCGCACGGTGTTCGCGGTCGGTGACGAGAAGCAATCCATCTTCTCGTTCCAGGGCGCGGCGCCGCGCGAGTTCGACGCACGCCGCCGTGAGCTGGAGCAGCGCTTCCGTAAGGCGGAGCTCGCATTCGAAACGGTGTCGTTTACGTATTCGTTCCGCTCGGGCGCAGGTGTGTTGCAGGCCGTACAAAGCACCTTCCAGCCGCAAGACATCTACCGCAGCATCACCACTGACCAGGACGGCATGCCGCCGCACATGGCGCTGACCGATGCCGCTCCCTCCTCGATCGATCTGTGGGAGCTGGAGCTGCCGCCGGAACGGCAGGACATGGAAGGCTGGCGCGCGCCGTTCGATGCCGTGTCGCGCACAAATCCCGAAGTGGCGCTGGCGAGCCGTATTCAACGCGAGATCAAGTCGATGATCGAGCGCGGCGACCTGACCGGCATCGCCGGACGCCGACGAAAACTGACCTACGGCGACGTCCTCGTTCTGGTTCGTCGCCGCGGCAAGGCGTTCGACGCGGTGATCAAGGCGCTAAAGCATGCCGGTGTTCCGGTTGCCGGCGCAGACCGCTTGAAACTCACCGAACATATCGCGGTGATCGACCTCATGTCGCTCGGCGACGCGCTGCTGTTGCCAAAGGACGATCTCGCGCTTGCCGTTGCGCTGAAGAGTCCGCTGTTTGGCCTCGACGAGGATCAACTCTTCACGCTAGCCTGGAATCGCAAGAGCTCGCTTCGCGCGTCAATCGAGGAGAAAGCAAAGAGCGACCCGGCATTCGCAAATGTACTGCAGCGGCTGACCGCGTGTGAAACGCGTGCCGCACACGACACACCGTTTGCATTCTACGCGTGGCTGCTCGGCGCCGATGGTGGTCGTGCGCGGATCATGCAGCGACTCGGTGCCGAAGCGAACGATGCCCTCGACGAATTTCTCGAACTGGCGCTGGGCTACGAGCGCCGCGCACCCGCATCGTTACAGAGTTTCCTCGCCTGGCTGCGCGCCGCCGACACCGAGATCAAGCGCGACATGGAAATCTCTCGCGACGAAGTCCGCGTGATGACCGTGCACGGCGCCAAGGGGCTGGAAGCGCCAGTCGTCTTTCTCGCCGACACCACCGTATCGCCCACGGAAACGCAGCGCGTGAATCTCGTGCGCATTCCGCAGGGCAACGCTGCGCCGAATGCGGCAGGCCTCACCGTCTGGGCCGGCCGCAAGGCCGACGACCCATCGCTCGTCGCGTCGGCACGCGAGACGATGAAGGGCGAGATGGATGATGAGTATCGCCGCCTGCTCTATGTAGCGATGACGCGGGCGGCGGATCGGCTGATCGTCGGCGGATGCCTGCCTGGCAATCGCCGCGAGGTTTCGCCGGCATCGTGGTACGCGCTGATCAAGGAAGGATTGAAGCGCTCCGGTCTGGTCGAGACGACAATCGAAACCGGCGATGGCCCGGTGTTCCGTTATAGCAAGAGCGATGACACCGGCGCGCCCGCCGATCTCTTCAGCATCGCCGATGCAAAGCCGCCCATCGCATTGCCGGACTGGCTGCGGACGCCCGATCACCCGCGACCTGCGCCGCGCGCGCTGATCCGCCCATCAGCGCGCAACAGCAACGACCAACCCTCCACCCGCGAGCTGTCGCCGAACCAGCGCAACCGCGCGCTCCAGCGCGGCACGCTGGTGCACCGCCTGCTGCAATCGCTGCCCGATGTTCCACACGAACGCCGGCGCGACGCCGCGCTCCGTTTTCTCGCCCGCAACGCAACCAATACCGACGGCTGGACCGATGCGGAGCGCGATGCGCTCGCAGCGCAGGTGCTCGCACTGATGGACGACGCGCGCTTTGCGCACCTGTTCGCAGCAGGCAGCCGCGCCGAGGCGCCCATCGCCGGGCGGCTGCCGGAGTTGTCCGGCGCGCCAGTCTCCGGCCAGATCGACCGCCTCCTGATCGCGGCGGACCAGATCTGGATCGTCGACTACAAGACCAACGCAAACGCCCCCCGGCGGCTCGACGATGTTCCACAAGCCTATGTCCGCCAGCTGGCGCTGTACCGCCGGGTGCTCGCTCTCGCCTACCCGGGCCGATTGATCCGGACCGCTCTCCTGTGGACGGAAATCCCGGAAATCATGGAGATTCCCGCCGCAAACCTCGATCAGGCGATGGCTGCGCTCATCTCTTCGTGACAGCGGCTTGACCCGGCAACGGGGCGTTCATACGTTCGACCCAGTTCATCGCGGGGCGATTCCTGTCCCGCTCAATCTTTCAGATACGAGGATCGTCATGAGTGTCGGCAAGGTGTCGGATGCCAGTTTTGAAGCGGAAGTCCTGAAGGCGACCGGACCTGTCGTCGTTGATTTCTGGGCCGAGTGGTGCGGTCCCTGCCGCATGATCGCGCCCGCGCTCGACGAGATCGCCGGCGCCATGGGCGACAAGGTCAAGATCGTGAAGCTCAACATCGACGAGAATCCGAAGACCGCGTCGAAGTACGGCGTCATGTCGATCCCGACGCTGCTGATCTTCAAGGGCGGCGAGATGGCCTCGCGCCAGGTCGGCGCCGCGCCGAAGCAGAAGCTTCAGCAGTGGATCACGGCAGCCGTCTGACCGGCGCCTGTTCTGGGTTGTGAAAGGGCCGGCGCACTGCCGGCCTTTTCTTTTGAGGGCTCATTCCGCGTCGTGCGATTACTGCGGCAGCGAACCGTTCGCCGCGAGGACCGAACCCGCGAGATAGAGCGAGCCGGTGATCAGGATGCGCGGCGGCAGCTCATAGGCGAGCCGCGCCAGCGATTGCAGCGCCTCGCCAACATTGCCTGCGATCTCGACACGCATGCCGAGCGAACGCGCGGCATCCGCCAGCGCCGATGGCGGCATCGCATTCTCCTGATCGGGAATCGGTACGGCGATGACATGGCGGGTGAGACCGGCGAAGTTCGCGAGGAAACCACCCGCATCCTTGTTGCCCATCATCCCGGCAACAATCACCAGCGGCCGCGACACACGCTCCTCAAGATCGCCGAGCGCCGCCGCGACCACGCGGCCGCCATCGATATTGTGGCCGCCGTCGAGCCAGACCTCGCTGTCCGGTGGACCCATCGCAACCAGCGGCCCGGCCGGCAGACGCTGCATCCTCGCCGGCCATTGCGCGCCAGAGATGCCTGCTTCAATCGCATTCGCATCGACCGAGAACGCATCGATCGCGCGCAGGGTCGCGATCGCAAGCCCGGCGTTGTCGAACTGATGCCGGCCAAACAGGCGCGGCGCGGCGAGATCGAGCAGACCGCGCTCATCCTGATAGACCAGGCGGCCGTGTTCGACATTGACGTGCCAGCCTTCGCCGGAGCTATGCAGCGGCGCGCGCAGGCGATTCGCATGCTGCTCGATGACCGCCGCAACTTCCGCCACCTGATCCGCGCAGACCACCGGCACGCCCTTCTTGATGATGCCCGCCTTCTCGGCGGCGATCTTCATCACCGTATCGCCGAGGAATTCGCGATGATCGATGCCGATCGGTGTGATGACGCTGGCAAGCGGCCGCTCGATCACGTTGGTGGCGTCGAGCCGCCCGCCAAGACCGACCTCGAGCAGCACGACGTCGGCCGGGTGACGCGCGAACAATTCGAAAGCCGCCGCGGTCTCCATTTCGAACACGGTGATCGGCGCACCGCCATTGGCGGTTTCACAATGCGCCAGCACCTCGCGCAGTTCATCGTCGCTGACCAGTACGCCTCCACCGGCCGCACCGATACGGAAGCGTTCGTTGATGCGCACGAGATGCGGCGAGGTATAGACATGCACGCGCAGGCCTGCGGCCTCCAGCATCGCGCGCAGATAGGCGACCGTCGATCCCTTGCCGTTGGTGCCGGCGACATGGATCACCGGCGGCAGTTTACGCTCGGGATGGTCGAGCCGTTCGAGGATGCGCCACATCCGGTCGAGTGTCAGATCGATGCGCTTCGGATGCAGCGCCGTCAGCCGCGCCAGAATATCGCCGAGCGGCGGCGACGGCTGGTTTGAAGGAGAGCTCGCCGCGGGAACGCTCACGCGATTGGGGCAGCCGGCGCCGCGTCCGCTGGCGGAGCGTCGGGAAGCTCGGGCTTCGGCGGCAATGCGGCCTGAACGGCCGGCGACTTCGTCAAGATGCGGCATAGCCGCGCGAGCGTCGGACGCAGCTCATGACGGTGCACGACCATGTCCACCATGCCATGCGCCTTGAGATATTCGGCGCGCTGGAAGCCTTCCGGCAATTTTTCGCGGATGGTCTGTTCGATGACGCGCGCGCCGGCAAAGCCGATCAGCGCGCCGGGTTCGGCAATCTGCACGTCGCCCAGCATCGCGTAGGACGCGGTGACACCGCCGGTCGTCGGATTGGTGAGCACGACGATGTAGGGCAGCTTTGCCTCGCGCAGCATCTGAATCCCGACCGTCGTGCGCGGCATCTGCATCAGCGAGAGAATGCCCTCCTGCATGCGCGCGCCGCCGGACGCTGCGAAGATGATGAAGGGCGACTTCTTCTCGACCGCAAGCTCGAGCCCCTTCACGACCGCTTCGCCCGCCGCCATGCCGAGCGAGCCGCCCATGAAATCGAAATCCTGCACGGCGACGACCGTCGGCAGACCTTCCAGTTTGCCGTAGCCGACTTTCACCGCATCATTCATGCCGGTCTTGGTGCGCGCATCCCTGATGCGGTCGGTGTACTTGCGCTCGTCGCGGAATTTCAGCGGATCGGCCGCGACCTCGGGAAGCGCGATGTCATACCAGGTCTCGTTGTCGAAGACCGACTTCAGGCGCGCGGCTGCGCCCATGCGCATGTGGTAGTTCGAGCCGGGGATGACGAACTGGTTGTTCTCGACGTCCTTGTAGAACACGAGCTGTCCGGAATCCGGACACTTGATCCAGAGGTTCTCCGGCGTTTCGCGCTTCAGAATGCTGCGAATCTTCGGACGGACGACGTTGGTGATCCAGTTCATGATCGGCTCCGAAAGCGCCTGTCCCGTCGGGACGGCGCCGTCTCAACAGCGCGAAACCGCGCGATACGTTCTACCCGATGTGATCCATCACTCGGGCGTTTATATGGACGCTCACGCACCACCGGGCAACCCGGCAGCGTGGGATACCTGCCCGCAATTGACTATTCGGCAGCCTGCGGCGCGGCACGCACGCCCTGCGCGAGCGCCTTCACCATATCGGCCACCGCAGTCACCGTTCCGGCCGTGGCACGGTTCTCGCTGTCGAGGCTCGCTTTCAGTACCTCGACCAGCGCGGTGCCAACCACCGCACCGTTCGCGTTGCTGGCAATCGCGTGCGCCTGATCCGGGGTGCGGATGCCGAAGCCGACGCAGACCGGCAGCTTTGTATGCCGCTTGATGCGTGCGACGGCAGACGCCACCTGTGTCGAGTCGGCGCTGGCCGCACCGGTGATGCCGGTAATTGAGACGTAGTAGACGAAACCCGACGTGTTCGCGAGCACGGCCGGCAGGCGTTTGTCGTCGGTCGTCGGTGTCGCGAGGCGAATGAAGTTGAGCCCGGCGCGCAATGCCGGAAGGCACAGCTCCTCGTCTTCTTCCGGCGGCAGATCGACGATGATCAAGCCGTCGACACCGGAAGTCTTCGCATCGGCGAGAAACTTGTCGACGCCGTAGATGAAGATCGGATTGTAGTAGCCCATCAGCACGATCGGCGTCGCATTGTCGCCGGTACGGAATGCGCGCACGAGGTCGAGCGTCTTCTTCAGCGTCATTCCCGCTTTCAGCGCACGCAGACCCGCAGCCTGAATCGCCGGACCATCCGCCATCGGATCGGTGAACGGCATACCGATTTCGATGACATCGGCGCCTGCTTGCGGCAGCGCGTTGATAATCGCCAGTGACGTCGCGGGATCGGGATCACCCGCCATCAGGAAGGTGACGAAAGCCGAGCGCCCTTGCTTCTTCAGCTCGGCGAAACGTGTGTCGATACGCGTGGTCACTTCTGCCTGTCCTTCAGAATGTCGCCGACCTGCGGAATGTCCTTGTCGCCGCGGCCCGAGAGGTTGACCACCATCAGGTGATCGCGCGGGCGCTTCGGCGCATGCTCCATCACCTTCGCCAGCGCATGCGCCGTCTCGAGCGCGGGAATGATCCCCTCCATGCGCGACAGCACCTGGAATGCTTCGAGCGCTTCCTCGTCGGTCGCCGAGAGATACGTCACGCGGCCGGTCTCGTGCAGCCACGCATGCTCCGGACCGATGCCGGGATAATCGAGACCGGCCGAGATCGAATGCGCATCCTGGATCTGCCCGTCGCCGTCCATGAGAAGAAAGGTGCGATTGCCGTGCAGCACACCGGCCCGGCCGCCGGCGATCGAGGCGGCATGCAAGTTGGTCAGGCCGTGGCCTGCGGCTTCGACACCGAAGATTTCGACCGACGGCTCGTCGAGGAACGGATGGAAGAGGCCCATGGCGTTCGAGCCGCCGCCGATGCAGGCGAACAGTGAGTCCGGCAGACGGCCTTCCGCCTCATGCAACTGCTGACGGACTTCATCGCCGATCACGCACTGGAAGTCGCGCACCATCGCCGGATACGGATGCGGGCCCGCAATTGTGCCGATGCAATAGAACGTATTCTCGACGTTGGTCACCCAGTCGCGCAGCGCGTCGTTCATCGCGTCCTTGAGCGTGCGCGATCCCGACTGTACAGGCACAACCTTGGCGCCGAGCATCTCCATGCGGATGACGTTCGGCTGCTGCCGCGCCACGTCGACCGCGCCCATGTAGACGATGCATTCGAGCCCGAAGCGTGCGCACAGCGTCGCGGTTGCGACGCCGTGCTGGCCCGCGCCGGTTTCGGCAATGATGCGCTTCTTGCCCATGCGGCGCGCGACCATGATCTGGCCGAGCACGTTGTTCACCTTGTGCGAACCCGTGTGATTGAGCTCTTCGCGCTTGAAGTAGATTTTAGCACCGCCGAGGTGCTGGCTGAATCTCTCGGCATAATAGAGCGGCGACGGCCGCCCGACGTAATCGCGCAGGTAACCCTTCATCTCCGCGATGAAGGCCGGATCGGCCTTGGCGGCGTTGTACGCCTTCTCGAGATCGAGGATCAGCGGCATCAGCGTTTCGGCAACGAAGCGTCCGCCGAACTGGCCGAAGTGCCCGCGCTCGTCAGGCCCGGTGCGGAAGGAGTTGGGAAGCGGCAAACTCATCACTCTCTTTCGGTTAGCGCGCCACGGCGGCGCGGGCTGATTCAGTTTCGGTCGATCGCGCGGCCTGGATAAAGGCGCGGATCAGATCGGGATCTTTCACGCCCGGCGCACGCTCGACGCCGGACGACACATCGACGCCAGCAGCACGGGTGATGCGGACGGCTTCGGCAACGTTCTGCGGCGTCAGGCCGCCGGAGAGCATGAATGGCGTGCGCGCATCGATGCTATCGAGCAGGCGCCAGTCGAACGGCACACCGAGCCCGCCGGGACGCGTAGCATCTTTCGGCGCGCGCGCATCGAACAGGATGCGGTCGCTGATGGCGGCGTAGCCGGGCAACACGACAAGATCGGCCACAGTCGCGACCGGAAGGACTTTCATCACCGGAATGCCGAATTTCGCTTTCACGTCGCGCACCCGCGCGATGCTCTCGTTGCCATGGAGCTGGAGCAGATCAGGCTTGAGCATATCGACAATGTTGGCGAGGCGCGCGTCGTCGGCATCGACCGTCAGCGCCACCTTCTGCGCGCGGCCTTTGACATGCGCGCCGAGGTCGCGCGCGGCCGCGAGATCGACATGGCGGGGCGATGCCTCGAAGAACACGAAGCCCACCATGTCGGCGCCCGCGTC
>JBEIPX010000189.1:0-6236 GCA_040376815.1 Bradyrhizobiaceae bacterium | reverse complement strand
GAACGGCACGGTGTCGCCGCCGCCGATGGCGCAACTGTTCGGCATCGAGATCGTCGAGGTTGAACCGGGCTACATTGCGCTGACCGCGACGCCAAGGACCGAGCACAACAATCCAATGGGGATCACCCATGGCGGCTACGCCTCCGTGCTGCTCGACACCTGCATGGGCGGCGCGATCCATACGGCGCTGAAACCGGGTCAGAGCGTGGTGACGCTCGAATACAAAATCAACTTCATGAAGCCGATGTCGCCGAAAACCGGTCTGGTGCGCGGCGAAGGCCGCGTCATCCACGCGGGCCGTCAGGCCGGCATGTCGGAGGGACGGCTGTTTGATTCCGCCGGCAAGTTGCTGGCGCACGGCACAACAACTTGCCACATCGTCGAAATGAAGGCGTGACTCTTAAAAAGGCATGATCTGATCCGAAAACCGGTTTCCACTTTTCGGGATCACGCGCCTCGTTGACGTTGACAATGGGGTGTCCCGAGGCGCATTAAAATAGAAATGATCGAAACGGACTGTTTCCGATATGAGCGTAATACGCCTGCCCGATTTCGAAGCCTGGGCGATCTTCGCGAAAGTCGCCGAGACCTCCTCCTTCACCCGCGCTGCGGCCGAGCTGGGTTTGTCGAAAGCCACCGTCTCCAAGGCCATCACCCGGCTGGAAGGCCGGCTCCGCGCGCCCCTCTTTCACCGCACCTCGCGGCGGCTGTCGCTGACAGATTCAGGCCGCGCCTCGCTCGAACGCGCCAGCCGCATCCTCTCCGAGGGCGAAGCGGCCGAGCAGGAAGCGATGGCGCAGTCGGTGACGCCGCGCGGCCTCGTCAAGATGTCGGCGCCGATGTCGTTCGGCATCCAGCATCTCGGCCCGGCGCTGCCGGAGTTCTTCAGGAAATATCCGGACGTCGCGATCGACCTCAATCTCTCGGATCAGCTGGTCGACCTCGTCAGCGAAGGCTTCGACGTGGCGCTGCGCATCTCGACGCTCGCGGACTCGAGCCTCCTGGCGCGGCGGCTCTGCACCTCGCGGATGATCCTGGTGGCGTCGAAGGCGTATCTGGAGAAGCGCGGGCGGCCGAAGCATCCGCGCGATCTCGCGTCGCATGACATCTTCACCTACAGCTACTCGCGAACGCCGGAGACCCTGCGCTTCGTGCACGCGCGCCACGGGGACTATGCGGTGAATATCAAGGGCTCGCTGCGAACGAACAACGGCGAAGTCGTGCTGCCGATGCTGCGCGCCGGCATGGCGATGGCGACGCTGCCGGAATTTTTCGTCTGGAAAGACGTCAGGGACGGGCGTCTTGAGACGGTGCTCGACGACTGGATGCCGCCGCCGAATGCCGTGTACCTCGTCACGCCGCCCGGCGCCAATCGCCCGGTGCGGGTGCAGGTGCTGATGGATTTCCTCGCCAAACACTTCGCCAAGGTGCCGTGGGCGAACGTAGCCTGATCCGTTTCGAAACCTTATCCTGAGGAGGCCGCGTCAGCGGCCGTCTCGAAGGATGTCAGCAAGCCCTGCTATCAGCTTTGCGAGGCTTTGATAGACGCCGCGAGATCGCGCATCGCCGCCGCGGTCGCTTCGTCCGCCGGAAAGAACGTCTCCAGCGCCAGTTCGGAGAGCGTAATATCGACCGGCGTGCCGAACACCATCGTCGTCGAGATGAAGCTCAACACCTGCTCGCCGAACCTGATCTGGAACGGGATCGCCACCGATTCCATCGGGCGGCGGTCGCGCGCGCCGCGCGCCGGGATCGGATATTCCTTCAACTCCCCGTAAAGTTTGATCAGTTGCGCGTCGGCCGTTGCATCGATCTGGCGCCGCAGCCGCTCGAGCAGATGCCCGCACCACTCGGCGAGGTTGACCGTCATCGGGGCAAGCCCTTCCGGATGAAAGGCAAGCCGCATCACGTTGACCGGCGGCGTCAGCAGCCTCTGCGAGACGCCGGCGAGGATCGGCGCGACCATCGCGTTCGACGCCATGAGATTCCAGTGCCGGTCGACCGCGACCGCCGGATACGGCTCGTGCGCCTTGAGCACCACCTGCACGGCATCGCGCGCCAGGCTCAGCGCCGGATCGTCGAGCGGACGCTGCGGAAACGCGGGCGCAAATCCGGCCGCGACCAGCAACACGTTGCGCTCGCGCAGCGGCACATCGAGCCGCTCGGCCAGCCGCATCACCATGTCGCGCGACGGCGCAGCGCGGCCCGTCTCGATGAAGGAAAGATGCCGCGTCGAAATCTCCGCGTCGTTGGCGAGATCCATCTGGCTGAGATGCCGGCGCTGCCGCCATTCGCGAAGGTGATCGCCGATATTGATCGGGGCGCTGACTGGCCGCGCCAAAACCTGTGCTGTGCTCATGGTGGAAAACCTACCATGCAGAATCCGCACGTTCCATGACCTGACAGGTAATGGAAACGGGTCCCCCCGCCGCGCATGTTGACGCTCATGGTCGTGGCGGTTTCCGCCGGAAACGGCAGGAGGAATCGATGAAAAGTCTCGTTTTGGCCGGCTCGTATGCCCGCGCGACGCTGGCGATGGAAGCACGGTGGCTGTTCCGGCTGGCGCTGCGGTCGATGGCCCGCTCGCTCAATGTGCCTCCGTCCGTCGCCGCGCAGATTGCCGCATTCGCGGTGGCCTACGTCAGCGAAGCCGAACGCAAGGCCACGCTCGTTTGCCCGCGCCGCGTCTGGCGCGAACTCAACGCCCGATCCGACAAGTCCTGACCCCCAACCAACCAAGTCCTGAACCTCAACCAAGGAGAACCGTCATGATCAATCCGTCCCTTCTGCTTCGCCGCGCGCTCCAGCTCGATACGCTCGCAACCGGCGCCATGGCCATCATGCTCACGTTCGGCGCGGGCTATCTCGCCTCGTTCCTGAACCTGCCGGAAACGTTCCTGCGATTCTCCGGCGTGGCGCTCATCGGGTGGACCGCCATCGTCGGCTACCTCGCCACCCGCGACACGATGTCGAAGGCCATCGTCTGGGCGGTGATCGCCGGCAACGCCGTGTGGACCATCGACAGCCTCGCGCTGCTGGCGACGAGCTGGATCGCGCCGAACACGCTCGGCATCGCCTTCATCGTCATGCAGGCGGTCGCGGTCGGCCTGTTCGCCGAGTTGCAGTACATGGGCCTGCGCAAGAGCGAAGGCACGGTGACCGCGCGCTGATCGCAAGCACCAGTTACGACAAAGCCGCGGTGACATGCACCGCGGCTTTCGTCATGTCATCCTCGCGAGCTAAAGCGCCGCGCCCTCGCCGATGATCGTGAACGCGCCCCACATGGCGGGATAGGCGTTCAGCGGATCGGACGGATCGTTGAGGTAGGCCAGCATCGCGCGCCGCAAGGCTTCCGAGCGGCCGACCGAAGCATCGGCCTTGAGAATGTCGAACGTCGACGTGGTGAGCACGGTCGCGGCGTGCGAATTCACCGCCCAGTGCGTCACGAGCAGCGCGCGTGCGCCCGCATAGAAGAACGATCGCGCCAAACCGGACAGCGCCTCTGCGCCCGGCTTGTCACCGGCAATCGTGTTGCACGCCGACAGTACCACCCAATCGGCGTTGAGCTTGAGTTGCGCCACCTCGCTGGCGGTCAGCAGGCCATCGTCGAAGTCCGTCGGCGTGTTCGGCAACGACAGGGCTAGCGACGGCTCGCCGACACCCTTGATGTCGCCCGCCACCAGACCGTGCGTGGCGAAGTAAACGATCCGATAGTCCGCAAGTGGCGCGCGCTTGACGGCCGTTTCACTGGCGGCACGGCCCAGCAGAATATCCGACGACGGCACGCCGAGCTTGGCGGCGATGGCTTTCAACTCATCCGCCGTATCGGGAAGCTGCGGCAGCGCCTGAGCGATGTTCTCGCGGTCGACGCCTGCGCCTTGCCAGTAGTCGGTGTAAGCCCGCGTGTTGGATGCAATACGCACCTTCGACGGAGCCTTGCTATTGGCTGCCTTGCTACCGGCCGCCTTGTTTGGGGCGGGTGTTTTGGAGGCCGCGACAGCAGGCGCCTTCTGCGCCGGTGCAGCGATCGGTGCGGCTTCCGGCACAAACACCGGATCGCCGAAACCGATCATCGGCTTTCGCGCCTGATCCTTGCGCGCAAAGATGCGCAGTGCTTTGAGGCTTCCGACTGACGGCAGCATCGTCACCGCATGGCGCTTCAGCAGCCAGGCCGCGTCGCGATACCGCGCGGATTCCAGACCAGATGCCTGATCGGCTGCCGGCTTCTCGGTCACCAGCAGCGGAAACGGCACGGCCGTCAGCGGCCCGGTCGCGACGATCATCAGATTTGGTTTCGCCTTGATGACACTCTCAAGTTTGCCGAACAGAAGCGAATAGAGTTCGTGGGCACGGTCGAGGTCGAACAGATCGGGTTTTGCCGACACCTCGAGCGAGCGTTGCAGCTGGGCCACATCCAGACCGCGGCGGAAATCTGCAACTTTCTTCGCGAGATCTTCTTCCGACAAGTTAACGACGGACCAGCGCGCCGTTTCGCGGGTGACGATGAAGATATCGGTCTCGTGCTTCTTGCTCAGGAAGAAGACCATTGCTTCGTCGGTCGCAAGCAACCCCTGCACGGCCTTCACTTCAAGGGGCGCTCCCCCGGTCAAGGACGAATACTCCGGGAAGTCTTTCGCAATCTGCGCCGTCGCCGCCGCAAGCCTGGCATCGGTATCCTGAACCTTCCGGCCCAGTTCCGCGATCACAGCCGCATCCCCCGCCCTGGATCTCGCTTCCAGCAACAACTTGTCCAGGTTGCGGCGCATGGCGGCGAGATCCTGCTTTTCACGGACCAGCCTGGACAACGCGCCATCACCGGCCGTGACGCGCGCGGACATCTGCTGCAATGCCTGAGCGGCGGACGACTGCGTCGCCCACTGCGCCACCACGAATCCCTCGGCAATGAGCGGACCCGGAGGCTCCTTGGCGGTACGAATGGTGTGCCTCAGAGCGTCAAGGTGGCCGTCGAGATAGCTTGCACGGCGGACGAGCGTGCGCTGTCCCTCGTCGGCCTCGTTCAGAACCGAGGATTCGACCGAGGCCCGCGCGAGAAGAATTTTCGTCGCCCGGCGCGAGTAGTCGAGTGCCTGCTGGACGTTGTTACGAAGGGTTTCGGCACTCCTGAGGTGATCCAGGACGGCTGCGATCTCGATGTGGTCAGGGCCGAACGTTTTTTCGCGAATTTTCAGCACGCGCTGGAAATACGGAATCGAGTCAGCGGGCTTTTTCTCGACGATGCTTTGAAGACCAAGGATGCTGAGTATCTTTGCCGTCTCCGGATGATCCGGACCGAAGCTCTGCTCCATGATCTTCAAGGCGCGCTGAAGGAGATTGCGCTTTTCCGCCTCGGAATCCTGCATGTTGACCAGCGCCAGCAAGGATTTGGCGATCTCGGGATGGTTCGGGCCGAACGTTTTTTCCTTGATCGCGAGGCTGCGCGACATCAGCTCCCTGGCCCTCGCTGGATTGCCATCGTCCATCGTATAGAGGCCGCCGAGCGTATTCATGCTCTCGGCCACGTCGGGATGATCCTCACCGAGATACTTGAGGCGAATGGCCAGCGCCCGCTCGAAAAAATCTCTGGCGACCGGGAAGTTGCGCTGCTGCATGTAGAGCAATCCCATGCTGCGATAGATGACAGCGGTGTCGGACTTGATCGCGACGGGGATCTTCGCTTCAGGCAGCGCTTCGAGAACGCCAAGCGCACGCTTCAGGTATCGCTCCGCTTCGGCATAGCGGCCCTGCTCGATGTCGTTCACACCCAGGTTCGCCTGAGCCAAAGCAAATTCCGCGCTGTTCGGTCCAAAGCGCTGCTCCATTACCAGCGCCGCTTTCCGGTACAACTCCTGAGCTTCCGTGTACCTGCCCTGGAAACGGATCGAGTCGGCGAGGTGGACGAGAATTTTGAACAGCGCGTCTTTCGCGTCGCTCGGGTTCTTCTCCTCCAGCGCCAGCGCACGCCGGGCGAATGTCTCGGCTTCCGGATAACGCGCCAGTGATTTGTAGATCGAACTGAGATCGGCCAACCCGCCGACCAACCCTTGCCGGAAGGCCGGCGTATCCATTTTCTCGAGTATGGGTATGAGCCGCTGCAAAACGCGCATGGCATCCGCATACTTGCCCTGCTCGACGTAGGTGCCGCCCACGATCATCAAATTCGCAACGGCCTGACTCCGGACTTGCGGCAGCGGACCGGCGAGCTCCGCGTCGGTAATCGCAAGCGCCCGCAGGCAAGT
>JBEIPX010000261.1:0-5039 GCA_040376815.1 Bradyrhizobiaceae bacterium | reverse complement strand
GGTTTCACTGAGACCCCACGTCGAGCCGAGCTGTTGCCTCACGCGCTCGGCAAGCAGTGTTGCGTAAGGTTCAGTCGCCGAACGCAGCCCTTCCATATCGTCCTTGGTGATGAGGGCAACAGCGGCGCGGGCGCGGGGCGTATAGATCACTGTGCCGCCGCGATAATACGCCGATGCCCCCGCGACGCTGAGCAGAGCCGCCGAGATCAATCCGCCGGTCGATGACTCGGCAATGCCGATGGTTTCGCCGCGCGCGATCAGGCGCGCAGCGATGACTTCGGCGAGGGGAAGCAAGCGATCCATTAGAGCGGCTTGACCTCGACCTTGCGGAACTTGACGACGCCAATGCCCGGATCCTTCACCACGCCTGGGAAGCGCTGAAGCGCAAACGGACCCTTGGCGAACTTGGAATCCTCGACATCGACGGACTTCTGGCCGTTCATGACGACGGTGAGTTTGTTACCCTTGGCGGTGATCTCGAAGGTATTCCACTTGCCGCCACCCTTGCCGTCGCCGGCTTTCGGCATCGGATTGACCTTGGCGATGTTGACGATCGCGCCAGTGCCGTAGCTCGGGTCGGGGCGCTTATCGAAGATGTTCACTTCGTAGGAGTTGTCGGCAGTGATCTTCACCGGGTCGCTGAGACGAATGTAGATGCCGCTATTGGCCTCGTCGTCCGCCCAGAACTCGGCGCGAATCTGGAAATCACCGTACGATTGCTTGGTCACGAGAAACCCCGTGCCGGTGTCGGCCGACACTTCGCCATTGGCGAGCTTCCAGTTCGCGTCGCCGACCGGTGTGAAGTTGTCGAGGTTCTTGCCATCGAACAACACCACCCATCCGTCCGATTGGGCTACCGCGCTCTGTATAACCGGTGTCGAGACGAGACCAAGAGCAAGCAGCGCCACGGCTGCCAGAGACCAGCGTTTCATGAAGTCCTCCCGTGATGATATTTTCGTCTGCCGTGACGGGGCGTCCTGCAGCGCACAACTTTTTCTGATGTTGCAGCGTTACGATTGCATGAGGCGGGATCGCGGTAAAGCGCGTGGACCGGCAATCAAGCAAGTGTGCGTTTGTTGGAAGCATCGCGACGGGCAGCGATGCGATCAGGCTGGCGGTAACGCGAACGGGCATCCGGCGAAGGCCTTCTGGACCGGTAAACCCGACTCGCTGACGTCGAACTCCGTGACCGATCGGCCCGCATTGAAGGAGCGCGTGCGCACCACGAGCTTTGTCGCCCCTTCCATGTCCTTGATGAACTGCGCCACGGTGGCGCGATCCTCGATGACGACGGACTTGGCGCCATGCAGGAAGCGGACATTGATGGTATCGCGACCCGGCCGCTCATCGAAGCGATAGCCGAAGATCGAGTTCAGGCTGCTGCCGATCTTGAAATCATAGGCGAACTTGATGACCGGGTCGGCGCCAGAACAGGTCAGTTGCATCGTCGCCGGTTTGGCGAACAGATCGAGCGACGCGCTCGACGAGCGGATGGTGAGGATCCGGGCAGACGGCACTGCGGTACCGGTAATCGGATCGACGTTGTCTTCGATCAGCCAGTTGCCCGCGTATCCCGTATAGGTTTCGCCGAGGACCGTCACGAACGGATCAAGCGCGCAGCCGCCGAGCAACGCCGCCGCAACAAGCACCGATACGCAACGCACGACGCATTCCCTCGATGTGATCAGACCGCAGCGAACCCTATCGTGGGAGGGGATTTTCGAACCTTACGATAAATGGGTATTGCGAATGAAGCGGGCGTGCGCACAGCCCGCCGCCGCGGCTTCTGCTCGAGTCCCCCGCGGCTGATAATGATGAGGGCGTCAGGTGCCGCTGCCGATTACCGAACCCGGGTGGTCCTGCGGACGATATCCGTGCCATCATCAGCCATTACCGGAACTCGCGCTGGACGTATCATCGTCAATCGAGGCCGCCTTACATTCATAATCCGTGGTGTCGATCATGGCTTACATTCTCGCGCTGCTGCTGACCCTGTTCGCTCCTGCCGCGCTGGCCGGCACGTCCGAGGCTTATGGCATGGGCGGCTGGATCGAACGTTTCCAGCCGGTGATCGACGAGCACAACCGCACCGGCGAACTGATGCGCATCCAGGGTCATTGCCAGTCGAACTGCACGCTGTTCCTCGGCCTGCGCAACGTCTGCGTCGAGCGCAGCGCGCGGCTTCTGTTTCACGCCGGCCATGGCCGCGGGCCAAACCGCAACGTGATCAACGCGGCTTCCACGCAACGCATGCTGAACGCCTACAATCCGGCGCTGCGGCAGTATCTCGTCAACGGGCGGCATCTGGAGACGCTGGCGTTCCACACCATCCCGGGCCGCGATATCATCGGCCGGTTCGGCTACAAGGAATGCCCGCGGCGTTGACGATGTGAAAGCGGAGCGGCAGGGGTGCTCCGCTTCGGCCAATGTGCACTACTTCAGCGCCGCGACCGTCTTGCGCTTCAGCTCCGGCAGATATCCCTTCAGGTTCGGGCCAGGGCATTTGGTGCCGACGTGATCGTTATGGGCGGTGATTTCATCGCCCTTGATCTCGCGGGTCTTTGCCAGCCACGCCGTAAGCTGATCGAGCGATTTCAATTGTGCCGCGGTCGGGCGATCCTTTGTGAAATCGCCGTGCAACACGACCAGCAGCAGCCCCGCCATGTTGTAGTTGGTGCTGGAATCGCCCTCATACGCCGTATCGCGGCCTTCCACGATCTGACCGTCGGTATTGATAAGGTAGTGGTAGGCGAAATCACCCCACTTCTGACCTTTCAGGCCGGGACGATGCTTCTGGACGTTCTTCATGTGGTCGGCCTGAATGTCGCGCATGGTCTGCGCAATCGTCTTTTTGGCCCAACCCTTGTTCTGGTGCGAGACGACGGTGTGATGAACGACGATGCCTTTATAGGCGGGCTTCTCCTTCACCACCTTCTGTTTCACCATCACAGCCGTTCGGGGCTTCACCCGGGCGTCCTCCCACTTGGCGCGGGCGACGATCTCGGGCTTGGTGATTTCGGCGTGCGCAAGGGTCGGGATGATCAGGGCGAGGGCCAGTGAGATCAGGCGATACATGTGTCGCACTCCGCAAAGAAACGATGAAAATCAGTCCGTAGGAAACGGTTGAGCGTAGCTCGTTGTAATCGCAGCTACCATTGCTGTTTCAAAGGACTGTTTCAAAAGTCCGAACGCGCCTCGCCGTCTGGCAAAGCGCGTTCCGGGCCGCCTGGGCTGATGCGCAGGACAGATCAATAGAAGAAACGTTCCTCGGAAATCTTGCCGTCGCGGACGGTATAGAGGCCGACTTCCTCCATCCTGAGCCGCTGGCCTCCTTTCGGAGTGACGTCGAGTTTGAACTTGAGGGCGAACTGATCGCCGTTGACGTAGGGCCCCATCGTTTCGAACGCATGGACCTCGTGGTTGGCGAACCACCACTCGGCCTTGGCATGGACGGCGGCGCGGCCCCTGGCTTCCCGCCCGGCGGGGCCGTCCTGCGCCTCGATGCTGACGACCTGGTCCGACCACAGACTTTCCGCCTCATCGAGGCGATTGGCCTTGAGTGCTTCGGTGAACTTCGCGGCGATTTCGGCGGTCGTCATGGCTGTTCTCCGGAGCGATCATGATCGAAATGTATCCGGGAGCCGGTCAGAAAACGGCAGCTACGGCGGGCGAAGGCTTATCACCGGAGGCAGCCCGCCCCGGATACACATTCAGTTGAGAAAGACGATCGACAGGTTCAGCAGCGCCGCGAAGGCGGTCCACGCCGCATACGGAAGAAACAGCAGCGCCGCGGTGCGGTCATTCCGCCATGACTGCGCGATGAACATCGCGATCGTCACGAGCAGCGCCGCGATCACGATCAGCGCCGCGCCCGGACGCTGTAATCCGAAGAAGATCGGCGGCCACAGGAAGTTCAACGCGAGCTGTACGAACCAGGTCGCCATTGCCGCGCCGCCGCGCTCGCGCATCCAGACCCGCCAGCCGGCGATCGCGATCATCACGTAGAGGATCGACCAGACCGGGGCGAATACCCAATTCGGTGGATTGAACGGCGGCTTGTTCAGCGCCGCGTACCAGCCGCCGAGGACCTGGACGTTGCTGGTGCCAATGATGGCGCCGCCGCCAACGGTGACTGCAATGAAAAGGATGAGAATAAAATAGCGGGTCATGGAACCAACATGGTGATGCGTGCGTCTAACGCATTCGCCGGCATCTGGTTCCGGTGCGGCAGCAAGTTTTTCGAGAATGGTGCCGGAGGCCGGCGTCGGGCTTACGTCCGTGTGCCGCGGTTATAGGCCGAGATCAGGTCGTTGTAGTCGCGCAGCAGGCGCTGCGGCGAGCCTTCGACCATCCAGCCCGAGCCGGCGTTGAGCATCATGCGGTCGCCCTGGCTGTAGGGCGTCTTGTCGCGGATGCGGCGCATCAGCTGCTTCGACGAGGTGAGGAACGTTTTCGCGCTGCCGGTGAAGAACGAGCCGATCTTGTTGGCGTCGTCGGCCGCAAGCTGTTCGATCGCCTTCACGGTCGTCTCGTATTCACCGAGCGCCTGTGTGATTGCGGCAACGTCCGGCTTGTCCGCCTGCTGCGCGCGCAGCACGCGCTTCGCCTGGATCATCAGCGCCTCGGTGTGATAGCGCACCTTGCGGCCCTCGCTCGCCTCGATTGCGGCGAGCCGCTCGACCGCGCGCCGGTCGTTGATGGCCTCGACGCCCTGGCGCAGCGCCGTGTCGGCGGCGGCAAAAGCGTCCCACGCGGCGACGAGGCGCGGATGCAGCGCGCGCCCCTTCGCCATTTTGTCGTCCTTGTAGTCTTCCTGCTTGTAGTAATCGTCGGCTTCCTTCAGCAGCGGCTCGAGCTTGCCGACCGCCTCCGCGTAAGCTGAGGCCGCGGCCTCCAGCGCCGCATCGCGCGGCTCCATCGCGTTCGCCTTCTCGACGTTCTTGCGGCAATCGGAGGTGTCGTAGATCGTGTAGGTGCCGTAGATGATCCGCTCCTTGCCGGTCGGCCCGCTCTTGGCGGCCCATGAGGCATAGCGTGCG
>JBEIPX010000556.1:0-1965 GCA_040376815.1 Bradyrhizobiaceae bacterium | reverse complement strand
GTTCCATCGCACATGCCCTATGCGGCCGGACCATAGCCTGTCGTTTGGCCGGGCGCTACAACGGCAGCCGCCGGTGCGGCCTCGTGACAGTTTTTCGTAATCGCGGTGGTTAACTTCGGTAACCGGCGCCGAAGCGGGTCTGGGAAGGGTGTTCTGAAATGACGGAGTTCAACCGGATCGTTCCGATCCTGCGCATGTTCGATCCGGCGAAGATGCGGGAGTTCTATCTCGATTTCCTCGGCTTCAAGGTCGACTGGGAGCATCGCTTTTCGCCCGACCTGCCGCTCTACGTGCAGGTGTCGCGCGGCGGCATTGTTCTTCATATCAGCGAGCATCACGGCGACGCCGCGCCGGGTTCGAAGGTGATGATCGTGATGACGGGCCTGCGCGACTATCATGCGGCGCTGCTCGCGAAAAAATATCGCTTCGCCCGGCCGGGTCTCGAAGAGCAGGAGTGGGGCGCGACGACGATGACGATCGCCGATCCGTTCCACAACTATCTGATGTTCACCGAATACCATGACGAGACCGTCACGACCTGAGTGATCCGAAGCCATGCCTGAATTACCCGAAGTTGAAACCGTCCGCCGCGGCCTGCAGCCGGTGATGGAGGGCGCGCGCATTGCCCGCGTCGAGCAGCGGCGCAAGGATCTGCGCTTTCCGTTCCAGCCGGATTTCGTCAAGCGGCTGGAAGGACAGACGGTGGTCGGGCTCGGCCGCCGCGCGAAATATTTGATGGCCGATCTCGGTTCCGGCGATGTGCTCTTGATGCATCTCGGCATGTCCGGATCGTTTCGCGTGATCGATGCGGTGGCAGGGACAACGAAAAACGGCAACGTGCTTGGTGAGTTTCATTACGCACGCAGCGAAGATCGCGCGCACGATCATGTGGTGTTTCACATGTCGCCCGGCAAGGCGGTGGTGTTCAACGATCCGCGTCGCTTCGGTTACATGAAGATCATTCCGCGCGCATCGCTGAATGACGATCCGCTGCTGAAAGGTCTCGGCCCCGAACCGCTCGGCAATGCGTTCGATGCAACGATGCTGGCAAGCGCGTGTATCGGCAAGAAAACCAACCTGAAAGCGGCGCTGCTCGATCAGCGCGTGGTTGCCGGACTTGGCAATATCTATGTCTGCGAGGCGCTGCATCGCTCGCAATTGTCGCCGAAGCGGATGGCATCGACGCTGGCCGCACGCAGCGGCGCGCCGACCGATCAGGCGAAGCTCCTGGTGAAGAACATCCACGCGGTGCTGAACGAGGCGATCGAGGCGGGCGGATCGTCGCTGCGCGATCACCGCCAGACGTCCGGCGAGCTCGGATACTTTCAGCACTCGTTCCGCGTCTACGATCGCGAGGGCGAGCGCTGCGGCAAGAAGAGCTGCGGCGGCACGATCAAGCGTATCGTGCAGGGTGGCCGCTCGACCTTCTGGTGCGCGAAGTGCCAGAAGTGATGTTGCTGCAATAGGCGCTGTTACTTCCGCACGCAAATCACGCGCACGACCGACGCCATCGGATCGCCGTTCGCCGCGCCTGCCGGAACACCGTGCTTGCTGGCAAACTCGCGCACGATGCTCGGCGTCACCACGACTGCGGTCGCAACCGGCATCGCTGGCGTAGTACCAGCCGCGGCAACAACGGCCGGCTTGAGCTGCGCCATGCCGGCGAACTTGCCGTCGGAATCGACAACGGCTCCGCCGGAGAATCCGATCGCCGGTGCGGGCGAGAGCGCATTATCCGTGCCGATGCGTGACGCAACGCTGGAGACGGCCGCGCCGCCGGATTGGGTCTGCGGATCGGCGATGCCGGTGATGGTCACCTCGGGCTTCGCCGCAGCGGAAGCAATCGCCAGCGGTGTCAGTCCCTTCGCGCCATAGACGCGCAGCAACGCGAGATCGCGCTCCTTGTCCTCGGCGACGCGATCGGCATTGCCGATCTGCGGAACGGTGATGAACTTACACCCATCG
>JBEIPX010000576.1:0-1674 GCA_040376815.1 Bradyrhizobiaceae bacterium | reverse complement strand
GTGGCGGTCATCGGCAGTTCGCTGGCGAACGCGACGGAGCGCGGATACTCGTGCGCGGCGAGGCGCGTCTTGACGAAATCCTGGATGTCTTTCGCAAGCGTGTCGCCGGGCGTGAAGCCAGGCCGCAGCACGATCCACGCCTTGATCGATTCCGTGCGGATCGGATCGGGAATGCCGACGACGGCCGCGAGCGCGACCGCCGGATGCTTCAGCAGCGTGTCCTCGATCTCGGATGGACCGATGCGATAGCCGGCGGAGGTGATGACGTCGTCCTCGCGGCTCATGTACCAGAAGTAGCCGTCCTCATCCTGCATGCCGAGATCGCCGGTGAGCAGGAATCCGCCGGCATACTTCTTTGCGGTCGCTTCTGGATTCTTCCAGTAGCCCAGCATGGTCGATGGCGTCGGCTGGCGGACGCCGATGATGCCGCGGGTGCCGCGCGGTAGCTCCCTGCCCTCCTCGTCGACGATGCGCACATCGAAGCCCGGCGTCATCTTGCCCATCGAGCCCGGCCGGATCGGGAACAGCTTCGCGTTCGAGCCGATAACGAGATTGTTCTCGGTCTGCCCGAACACCTCGTGCGCCTCGACGCCGAACGTCGCCTTGACCCACGCCAGCATTTCCGCGCCGAGCGACTCGCCGCCGGTGAAGATGCTGCGCAGCTTGACGCCGTCGTGCTTCACATTCGCCTGCCGCATCAGCTTCAGCGCCGTCGGCGGCAGGAACACGTTGCGAATCTTGAGATCGGCCATCAGCTGCATCGCCGCGTGCGATTCGAATTTGCGCGCGCGCGAGGCGACGACCGGCGCTCCGTGATACAGCGCGGCCAGCAGCGCGTTGACCAGCCCGCCGATCCACGCCCAGTCGGCCGGCGTCCACATGATGTCTCCCGGCTGCGGGAAAAAGTCGTGCGCCATTTCGACGTTCGGCAGATGCCCGAGCAGCACGCGATGCGCGTGCAGCGCGCCTTTTGGATTTCCCGTTGTGCCTGAGGTGTAGATGATCAATGCCGGATCGTCGCACGACGTATCGACCAGCGTGTGATCGCTGGACGCCGCGCGCAGCGACCCCCAGAACGATGTCGTTCCCGCGGGCGGCGCCTCCGATACGACGTAGACGTGCTTGAGGTTTGGCAGCCGATCGCGGATCGCCGCGATCTTGGCATAGCCGGTCTCGTCGGTGACCACAGCGCGCGCGCCGGAATTCTGCAAGCGAAATTCGAGGGCGTCCTCGCCGAACAGCACGAACAGCGGCAGCGAGATCATCGCCGCGCGCCACGCAGCCAGATGCGCGACCGGCAGCTCGATCGACTGCGAGAGAAACACCGCCACCACGTCGCCCTGCGCGAGCCCGTCGGCTGTCAACACGTTGGCGAACGCGGATGAGAACGCTTTCAGATCGTCGTAGGTATAGCGCGCCGCCTTGCCGGTTTCGGCGACATCGATCAGCGCGAGACGGCCGGAGCCGTCCGCATGCCGGTCGCTACACGCCTGCGCGATATTGAAACGCGCCGGCACATCCCAGCGGAAGTTGCGATAGAGCGTGTCGTAATCGGGCGCGGGTGTGAGCATCGGCGATCAAAACCATAGATTGCAGCTACGGTCCGACACCGTATAATCTTTTCTGGTCAGGTACAGGGGGCACCGTTGAAATTGATATCCTTGGCTGAGTGCG
>JBEIPX010000472.1:0-2723 GCA_040376815.1 Bradyrhizobiaceae bacterium | reverse complement strand
GGCACGTAAGGCCGGCGACAAGGCGAAGGAAGCGGCGCTGATCGCCAGCGTCGACAACTTCCAGACCCACGTCGTGCCGGTGATCGCCGACATCGACGCAGGCTTCGGCAATGCCGAGGCGACCTACCTGCTCGCCAAGAAGATGATCGAAGCGGGTGCCTGCGCGCTCCAGATCGAGAATCAGGTTTCTGACGAAAAGCAGTGCGGCCATCAGGACGGCAAGGTCACCGTGCCGCACGAGGTGTTCCTGGCGAAGATCCGCGCCTGCCGTCACGCGTTCCTCGAAATGGGCGTCGACAACGGCATCATCGTGACCCGCACCGACTCGCTCGGCGCAGGCCTCACGCAGCAGATCGCCGTCAGCCACAAGCCGGGCGACCTCGGCGACCAGTACAACAGCTTCCTCGACTGCGACGAAGTCGATCCGTCGAAGGTCGGCAACGGTGACGTCATCATCAGCCGCAACGGCAAGCTGCTGCGTCCGAAGCGTCTGCCGAGCAACCTGTACCAGTTCCGCGCCGGCACCGGCGTCGACCGCTGCGTGCTCGACAGCATCACCTCGCTCCAGAACGGCGCCGACCTGCTCTGGATCGAAACCGAGAAGCCGAACATCGCGCAGATCGCCGAGATGGTCGATCGCGTCCGCGAGGTCATCCCGAACGCGAAGCTCGCCTACAACAACTCGCCGTCGTTCAACTGGACGCTGAACTTCCGCTGGCAGGTGTTCGACGAGTGGAAGGCCGCCGGCAAGGACGTTAGCAAGTACAATCGTGCCGAGCTGATGAAGGTGGAGTATGACACCACGCCGCTGGCGATCGAAGCCGACGAGCTGATCCGCACCTTCCAGGCGGATTCGGCGAAGCGCGCCGGCATCTTCCACCACCTGATCACGCTGCCGACCTATCACACGACGGCGCTGTCGACCGACAACCTCTCGCGTGAGTATTTCGGCGAACAGGGCATGCTCGGCTACGTGAAGAACGTCCAGCGCGCGGAAATCCGCCAGGGCATCGCCTGCGTGAAGCACCAGAACATGGCCGGCTCCGACATCGGCGACGACCACAAGGAATACTTCGCCGGCGAGGCTGCCCTGAAGGCGGGCGGCGCGCACAACACGATGAACCAGTTCTAAGCCTGAACAGGTATCGCTCAAGGAAGAATGCCCGGCCTCACGGCCGGGCATTTTCCGTTTGGGGCGGACGCGAAAGCTGCGTACAGGCCGCCGAACCGCGTCCGGGCGGCATCATGATCCTTGACGGGAATACCCGCCGCATGCCCTCGTTCACCTGAACGCGGCCGGAGAGAACCATGCTCGTTTGCCTTCTTGCTGTGATCGCCGGCTGGTATCGGCACCGGCTGGCCGCAATCGGCGTTCTGCTTCTGGCACTCGCGGTTCAGGCGGCGTTTATCGTTCCGAACTACTCCGAGCACGAGCGTCTGCTCAGGCCTCAGCAGTACGACCTTCTTCCGCTCCTCGTGATGACATTCGTCAAGTTCCTTGTGCTGGTCTCGGTTTTCTACTTCATCGGCTCCGGCGTACGATTGCTGAGAGATCGGCGGAAGCAATCCGCACAGTAATTCACCTCGCTACCTGATCGGTCACGCATGCTTAGATTTCTCCTCGTCGCCGCAACCCTCGGACTGTTCTCAACCTCCGCCTTCGCCCAGACGCCGGGTCCGTGCCGCAAGGGCGTCGGCTTCCCGCAATTCCTCGAACAGTTGAAACAGGACGCGGTGAAGGCCGGCGTATCGCAGCGCGCGCTCGCGGCCGCAGCACCCGGCCTCGTCTACGACCAGGGCATCGTCAATCGCGACCGCGGCCAGCGCGTGTTCGGCCAGATCTTCACGGAGTTCTCCGGCCGCATGGCGACCGATGGCCGACGGGTGAAGGGCCAGCAACTGATCAAGCAACACGCGCAGGCTTTCGCGCGCGCCGAGAAGGAATTTGGCGTGCCGCCCGCAGTGATCGCCGCGTTCTGGGCGCTGGAGAGCGACTTCGGCGCCGTGCAGGGCAAGCTGCCGATCATGCGCTCGCTGGTGTCGCTCGCCTACGACTGCCGCCGCTCGGACATGTTCCGCGAGGAGACTATCGCCGCGCTGAAGATCATCGATCGCGGCGACCTGTCTTTCCCCGAGCTGATCGGCTCATGGGCCGGCGAACTGGGCCAGACGCAATTCCTGCCGCGTCACTATTACGACTACGCCGTCGACTATGATGGCGACGGCAAGCGCGACCTGATCCATAGCCCGGCCGACGTGATCGGCTCGACGGCGCACTACATCGGTAACGGCCTGAAGTGGCGGCGTGGCGAGCCGTGGCTCCAGGAGATCATCGTCCCGGCGAATCTGCCGTGGGATCAGACCGATCTGTCGGTGAAGCATCCGCGCTCGAAATGGGCGCAGTGGGGCGTGAAGTACGCCGACGGCCGGCCGCTGCCTAACGATAACCTGCCCGCGTCTGTGCTGCTGCCGATGGGCCGTACAGGCCCGGCGTTCATGGCCTACGCGAACTTCGCGGCCTACACGGAGTGGAACAACTCGCTGATCTATTCGACCACCGCAGGTTATCTTGCGACGCGCATTGCGGGTGCCGGTCCCATGCGGAAGCCGGCGGCGCCGGTGGCGCAGCTCCCATTCAATGAGCTGAAAGAACTCCAGCAGCTTCTCGCCAAACGCGGCTACAACGTTGGCAAGATCGACGGCATCATGGGCCAGCAGAGCCG
>JBEIPX010000210.1:0-5846 GCA_040376815.1 Bradyrhizobiaceae bacterium | reverse complement strand
TATCGCGCCGTGATCGAAGCCGCCGAAGCGTATGGCCGCGCCTTCCCGATGATGATGACCGCAGCCGGCACCGTGCCCGCCGCCAAGGTGTTCGTGATGGGCGTCGGCGTTGCGGGCCTGCAGGCAATTGCGACCGCGCGCCGCCTCGGCGCCGTGGTCACCGCGACCGACGTGCGTCCCGCGGTGAAGGAACAGGTCGAGTCGCTCGGTGCGAAATTCCTCGCCGTCGAGGATGAAGAGTTCAAGAACGCGCAGACGGCCGGCGGCTACGCCAAGGAAATGTCGAAAGAGTATCAGGCGAAGCAGGCTGCGCTGACCGCCGAGCACATCAAGAAGCAGGACATCGTCATCACCACCGCGCTGATCCCGGGCCGTCCGGCGCCGCGGCTGGTCTCGTCGGACATGGTGAAGTCGATGAAGCCGGGCTCGGTGCTGGTCGATCTCGCGATCGAGCGCGGCGGCAACGTCGAGGGCGCGATCTCGGGGCAGACGGCCGAAGTCTCGGGCGTCAAGATCGTCGGCATTCCGAACCTCGCGGGCCGCGTCGCGGCATCGGCGTCCAGCCTCTATTCCAAGAATCTGCTCTCGTTCATCGAGACGCTGGTCGACAAGTCGACCAAGGCGCTCGACGTGAAGTGGGACGACGAACTGGTGAAGGCCACCGCGCTGACGAAAGACGGCGCCGTGATCCATCCGAACTTCCAGCCGAAAAGCGCGTAAGGAGCCGAGCCATGGATGCCGCCATTCACGCCGTCAGCCCGTTCGTTTTTGAACTCTCGATCTTCGTGCTTGCCGTCTTCGTCGGATACTTCGTCGTCTGGTCGGTGACGCCGGCGCTGCATACCCCGCTGATGTCGGTGACCAACGCGATCTCGTCGGTGATCGTGGTCGGCGCGCTGCTCGCGGTCGGCGTACCACTGGCCGGCAACTCCAGCGGGCCGCTTTATGCACGCATCTTCGGGTTCATCGCGCTGATCTTCGCTTCGATCAACATCTTCGGCGGCTTCCTTGTCACGCAGCGCATGCTCGCGATGTACAAGAAAAAGACCAAGTAAGAAGGGCGGGGGCGATGAGCGCAAATCTTCAGGCACTGCTCTATCTGGTCGCAGGCTCACTCTTCATTCTGTCGCTGCGCGGGCTGTCGAGCCCGGCGTCGTCGCGGCAGGGCAACTTCTTCGGCATGATCGGCATGGCGATCGCGGTCGCCACCACGCTCGCGGCGCATCCGCCGACCGACTCGATCGGCTGGATTCTCGTGATCGGCGGCATCGCCATCGGTGGCGGCATCGGCGCGGTGATTGCCCGCCGCGTGCCGATGACCTCGATGCCGGAACTGGTCGCCGCGTTCCACTCGCTGGTCGGTATGGCCGCGGTGCTGGTCGCTGCGGCTGCGTTCTACGCACCCGGCGCGTTCGACATTCTGGTGGCGGGCTCCGCGACCAAGATCAAGACCGCGAGCCTCATCGAAATGTCGCTCGGCGTCGCCATCGGCGCGCTGACGTTCACCGGCTCGGTGATCGCGTTCATGAAGCTGTCGGGCCGCATGAGCGGCGCGCCGATCATGCTGCCGGCGCGTCACATCATCAACATCGTCCTCGCACTGGCGCTGGTGTTCTTCATCTACGGCCTCGTGGTGTCGCAGAGCGCGGTCGACTTCTGGATCATCACCGCGCTGGCGCTCGCGCTCGGCGTGCTGATGATCATCCCGATCGGCGGCGCCGACATGCCGGTCGTGATCTCGATGCTGAACTCGTATTCGGGCTGGGCGGCGGCCGGCATCGGCTTCACGCTCGGCAACTCGGCGCTGATCATCACAGGCGCGCTGGTCGGTTCGTCGGGTGCGATTCTGTCCTACATCATGTGCCACGCGATGAATCGCTCGGTCATCTCGGTCAGCCTCGGCGGCTTCGGCGGCGAGACCGCGGCGGCGGGCGCTGGCGGCGGCGAAGTGAAACCGGTCAAGCTCGGCTCGGCCGACGACGCGGCCTTCATCATGAAGAACGCGCAGAAGGTCATCATCGTGCCGGGTTACGGCATGGCGGTGGCGCAGGCGCAGCACGCGCTGCGTGAAATGGCCGACAACCTGAAGAAGGAAGGCGTCGAGGTGAAGTACGCCATTCATCCGGTCGCGGGCCGCATGCCCGGCCACATGAACGTGCTGCTCGCCGAAGCCAACGTGCCGTACGACGAGGTGTTCGAGCTCGAGGACATCAACTCGGAGTTCGCGCAGGCCGACATCGCGTTCGTCATCGGCGCCAACGACGTCACCAATCCGGCGGCGGAAGACGACAAGACCTCGCCGATCTACGGCATGCCGGTGCTGCAGGTGTGGAAGGCGGGCACCGTGATGTTCATCAAGCGCTCGCTCGCGTCAGGCTATGCGGGTATCGACAATCCGCTGTTCTATCGCGACAACACGATGATGCTGCTCGGCGACGCCAAGAAGGTGTCGGAGAGCATCGTCAAGGCGATGTAACAATCGGGTGGTCCGATGGCAGTCCTCAAGTGGCTGCTGATCGGCGTTGCTTCCATCTACGTCATCGTGATCGCTGTGCTGTATCTCGCACAGCGATCGATGCTTTACCCGATCCCTCAGACGACGCGCACGCCGCCAGCCGCTGCCGGATATCCGGAAGCCGAGGAGCACGTGCTCGACACCGCCGACGGCGAGAGGGTAATCGCGTGGCATGTGCCGCCGCGTGACGGCAAGCCTGTCATCCTCTTTCTGCACGGCAACGGCGAAGTGCTGGCGTGGCGCGTGCCGCGCTTCCGCGCCATTATGGCGGATGGCACCGGGCTCGTCGCCTTATCGTTCCGCGGCTATGCGGGCTCCTCCGGCAGCCCGACCGAAGCCGGTCTCTTCCACGATGCCGACGCGGCCTACGCGTTCGCAGCGAGCCGCTACTCGCCGGCGCGCATTGCCGTGTGGGGCTTCTCGCTCGGTACCGGTCCTGCGGTCGCGCTCGCGGCGAAGCAGACGATCGGCAAGCTCATTCTCGAAGCGCCGTACACATCGACCGTCGATGTCGCATCCCGCGTCTTTCCGTTTCTGCCGGTGCGATGGCTGATGCGCGATCAGTTCAATTCCGGCAGGCGGATTGGAAACATCACCGCGCCGCTCCTGATCATGCACGGCGAACGCGATCAGGTGATCGGCATCGCGCTCAGTGAACGGCTTTACGACCTTGCTCGCGATCCGAAGCGGATGGTACGTTTTCCGCGCGGCATCCACGAAGATCTCGACGATCACGGTGCGGTCGAAGCCGTGAAGCGATTCCTCGCAGAAACGTTCCAGGACAAACCAAATGGCTGAAGCCGAAACCGTCATCGACACCGGAACGGACGAGTTGCTCTGCACGGTGCGCGACAAGGTCGCGACCATCACGCTGAACCGTCCGCAGGCGCGCAACTCGCTGTCGGATCAGCTCTCGCCGGCGCTTCGCCGCATGATCAAGCACTGCGGCGAGGATGACGCGATCGGCGCGGTGATGATCACCGGCGCAGGCACCGCCTTCTGTTCGGGCGGCGACGTCAAGGGCATGGGATCGAATTCCAGCAAGGCCAGCATGAGCTTCGACGAGCGCGTGGCGGACTTGCGCGTGCGCGAGAAGGCGATGACCGGCGCGCTGGTCGGCCTGCGCAAGCCGACGATTGCGGCGCTGCCGGGCGCGGCAGCCGGCGCAGGGCTTGCGATCGCGCTCGCCTGCGACATCCGCGTGGCGGCTGAGAGCGCGAGCCTGATCGCTGGTTACGCCCGTGTCGCGCTGAGCGGCGACTACGGCATCGCCTGGCTGCTGACGCGGCTCGTCGGCACGTCGCGGGCGCGCGAGCTGATGTTCTTCAACGAGAAGATCGACGCGCAGCGCGCATTGTCGCTCGGCCTCGTCAACAGGGTCGTGCCGGATGCTGACGTGCGTTCCGTTGCGTTCGAGATGGCACGCACGCTGGCGCACGGGCCGCGCGTCGCGTTCGCCTACATGAAGGACAATCTCGATCAGGCGCTCACCGGCGGTTTCATCGAGGCGCTGGATCAGGAAGCGGACCGCCTCGTGCGGGCGGCCGCGACCGCCGATCACAAGGAGGCGGTGCGCGCCTTCGTCGAGAAGCGTCCGCCGGTTTTTACGGGATCATAGAAAACGGCCGCTGTTGCCAGCGGCCGCGCTTCGCAAACTCGCTGAGTTGCCGTTACGCTGGCTTGGGCACCCGGTAGAGCGCACAGAGCTTGTTGCCGTCCGGGTCTCGCAGATAGCTGATGTACATCTTGACGTCGCCCGCACCGCGGATGCCTGGCGGATCCTCGATCGCCGTTCCGCCGTTGGCCACGCCCACGGCATGGAACGCATCCGCCTCTTCCTGTGACTTCGCCGCGAAGCCGATGGTGCCGCCGTTGGCGAACGTGGCCGCCTTGCCGTCGATCGGCTTCGACACGGAAAACGTGCCGGTCTTGGTGCGATAGAAAATGCGATGGCGATCGACCACCGCGGGCGGGACGCCGAGCGTGCCGAGCAGCTTGTCGTAGAAATCCTTGGCCCGGTCGAGGTCGTTGGTGCCGATCATAATGTGCGAAAACATGCTTTCCTCCAGATGGAATGTTCAACTTCCGGCCGTTCTTGGCGGTGGCCGTTGCTTCAACTTCTGCGTTTTTGCCGTGAAAACGCAAGCCTTTGCTTGTCTGCGTGGCGATAGGTACTTCAGTAGCTCACCTGTTCCCATCGCCGGGAAACGCGATAGGGTGACCGTATGAAAGCACAGCCTCACATGCCGCGCTCGTCGTGGCTCTTCCCCGCTCTCGCCATCGTCTTCGTCGCCCTGACCGCCGGGGCAGGCCTTGGCTTCAGCCGGAGCGCGGGCGGGCTCGTCTTTGCCGCGGTTTTGCTGGTGATCCTGTTCGGCACGGTGTTCGCCGCCGTCCATCATGCGGAGGTGATCGCGCAGCGGATCGGCGAGCCATACGGCACGCTGCTGCTGACGCTCGCCGTCACCATCATCGAGGTGGCCCTGATCGCGACCATCATGCTCGGCGAGAAGGCCGCGCCGGCGCTGGCCCGCGATACGGTGTTTGCCGTGCTGATGATCGTCTGCAATGCGCTGGTCGGCGTCTGCATCATCGCCGGCTGCTTTCGCCACCGCGAACTCGACTTCCAGGTCTCTGGCGCGAATCTCTATCTCGGCGTGCTGATCGTGCTGGCGACGATCACGCTGATCCTGCCGAACTATACGCTCGCCGCGCCGGGGCCGTATTTCTCGGCGGCGCAGCTTGCCTTCGTCAGCCTTGTGACGCTCGTTCTTTACGGCCTGTTTCTCTATACCCAGACCGTGCGCCACCGTGATTATTTCATCGCCGGCGAGCAGGGCGATCCGGATCAGCATGAGCCCGCGTCGAACAGGCTCCTCGCCATGAGCCTCGTCCTGCTGCTGGCGTCGCTGCTCGCCGTCGTGCTGCTGGCCAAGACCTTCTCGCAGGTGGTCGATGCGGTCACGGCCGCGATCGGCGCACCGCCCTCATTCGCGGCGATCGTCGTGGCGTTGCTGGTGCTGCTGCCCGAGAGCGTGGCGGCGCTGGCGGCAGCCAAGCGCAACGATCTTCAGAAGGGCATCAATCTGGCGCTCGGCTCCTCGCTCGCGACCATCGGCCTGACGATTCCAGCGGTCGCCGTGGTGACCACGGTGCTGAACAAGGACCTGGTGCTGGGCCTCGGCCCGCGGGAGATGGTGCTGCTGGTCATGACCTTGCTGGTCAGCATGCTCACCTTCGGAACCGGCCGCACCAACATCATGTTCGGCGTGCTGCATGTGGTGCTGTTCGCGGTGTTCATTTTCCTGGTGTTCGCACCGTAACCCTTCGT
>JBEIPX010000486.1:0-2605 GCA_040376815.1 Bradyrhizobiaceae bacterium | reverse complement strand
GGTGCCGGTTCCGCCGAGCAACTCATCGCTGCGGATCGAGGATGCGACCAGCGGCAGCACGGGACCGGCGAGCGGGCGCGGCGCGGGGCCGGACGGCATGTCGCTGAGATCGGGCGTCGCCGGATCGACCGGCAGCGCCAGCGGCGAGAAGCGCGTCGACAGCACGCGGCGGATTTCGCGGTCGGTGTAGTGCGCGAGCTTGCGCGCGCCGGCCTTGGTGAAGAACACGCCGTCCTGCGTGCGCAAGCGGCGGATCTGACCTTCGAAGTCCGGACCTTGCTGCATGAAACGGCCAGACTCATCGACGAAACCGTCCCACACATCGACATAGGTGATGCCGGCGCGGCCGGCCGCGTCGCGATAGAGCGAGGAGAGGAACAGCATGTCGGAGGTGCCCTTCGGGCCGCGCAGCGCGGGCAATCCGACCCACAGCACCGGCACACCCTTCGACTTCACCACCGCGATCATCTCGTCGATCTTCTTCGCGTAGAGCTCGACCCAACGCTCGTCGCGGAACTCATGCAGCGCGCCGCGCGCATTGCGCTCGGGTGCTGCGATCTGCGGCTGCTCGTCGTCGGCATCCGCGTCAGCATCGGGCTTGTCGTCCGGCTTCGCGGCGATCGGTGTCTCGCCCGGCGCGCCGTCGGCCTTTGCTTCGGGTTTCGCGTCGCCCGGCTTGACGTCAGCAGGCTTGGCATCAGCAGGCTTGACGTCCCCCGGCTTCGCCTCTCCGGGCTTTGCTTTGGCGTCTTTCTTCGGCTCGTCTTTCTTCTTCTCGACCACCGGCTCGCGGATCGCGCCGCGGTCATGCAGACCGAGCATCACGACGATCGCGTCGGGTTTTTCCTTGGCGAGAATGCCCTTTGCCGCAGCGGCCCAATCGGCCGGATCGCCCTTCGGCTGATAACGGATCAGGCCCGAAACCGTCTTGTGACGGCGAATGACGCCGAGGTCGTTGTTTTCCGAGAATGCGTCTTCGAGGCCGTAGGCGAGCCAGTCGGCCATCGCGTCGCCGAGCACGAGCACGCTGCGCTCCGGCGGAATCTCCTGCTTCTTCGGCGCGGGCGCGCGCGAGTAATCGACCGGACGCGGCTCTCTCGGCTGTTGCGTTTCGAACGGCGCGAAGAAACCACCGAACCCGCCGCGCTGCTGCTGCTGTTGCTGTCGCGGCTGACTGGGAAAGCCGAAGCCGAAGAACTGCGCGTAGGCCGGCGCGAGAATGCCGAACACGAGGCCGATCAGCGCGACAAGCAGCGTCGTCCGGCTCGTCTCCTTCACGGGAGACGGCGGCGCCTTGCGCGGCAGCTTGTCCTTGCGGTTCAGCATGGAAATGTCAGGTCAAAATGGAGCCGCGCCCACCATACCAGAAAATCGAGCGGATTCGCGGCATATCGCCCTCATAAACGCGCACGGGAACACGCCGTCAAGAGGCCGAAAAAGAAAGCCGCCAGAAAGGGTTACCGGCCGCCGCGCAGCCGCTCCAGCACGCCCGAGGAGGCGAAACCGTCGGCGGGCGTCCCAATCGAGGCCTGGAAGCTGCGCACCGCCTCCTGCGTCCTGCCGCCGAGCGAGCCGTCCGGCTCGCCACGATAGAAGCCGCGGGTCGCCAGCAGCTGCTGCAACTCGAGCCGTTCCGCCCGGGTGAGCACACGCTGATCGCGCGGCCAGGCCTGCACGAACGGCTGGCCGCCGCGCAGCCGGTCGGCGAAGTGGCCGATCGCCAGCGCATACGCTTCCGACGGATTGTAGCGCATGATGGCCTTGAAATTCAGCAGCATCAGGAAGCCCGGACCGCCCGCGCCGCCCGGCGCGATCAGGTACGCCTGATCGATCGTGCGCGGGAAGCCCTTGCCGCCGGCGCGCGTGATGCCGAGCGACTGCCATTGCGCGATCGTCATCATGCGGCGGTCGGCGTAGAGATAATTGAAGCGCGGCGGGATCACGACCTCGTAGCCCCAGGTCTGGCCGCTCTGCCAGCTCGACTTTTTGAACTTGTTCGAGGTCGACGCGATGATATCCGGCACCGACTCGACGATGTTGCGCCGTCCGTCGCCATCGAAATCGACCGCGTCGCGCTTGAATGCGGTGGGCATGAACTGCGTCGCGCCGAACGCGCCGGCCCACGAGCCTTTCAGCAGCTCGGGCTTCACGTCGCCGCGGTTGAGGATTTCCAGCGTCGCGAGGAATTCATCCTTGAAATACTTCTGCCGCCGCCCGACGCAGGCGAGCGTCGCGGTCGAGCGGATCACCGGACGATCGCCTGCCTGCGTCGAGTAATTCGACTCGATGCCCCAGATCGCCGCGATGATGTAGCGGTCGACACCGTAGGTTTTTTCCACCTGCTCGAAGATATCCGCATGTTTCGCCAGCATCTCGCGCCCGCGCGCGAGCCGCGCGTCGGTGACGAGGATATCGAGATAGTCCCACACCGCCTTGGTGAATTCCGGTTGCGCGTCGACGAGATCCATGATGCGCAGGTCAGGCGTCAGGCCCGCGGTGAAGCGGCGGAAGTTCTCCGGCGCAATGCCGCGGCGCGCGGCGTCGCCCTCGAAGCCGGCGATGCAGTTGGAGAAATTCGCCGCCGACCGGCGGATCGCACTCGCGG
>JBEIPX010000504.1:0-2390 GCA_040376815.1 Bradyrhizobiaceae bacterium | reverse complement strand
TTTTCGTCGGCGATGTCGCGAAGGCGATCGCGGATGCGGCCGATGGCAAGGCGAAAGCCGGCGAGACTTACGAACTCGGCGGACCAGAAGTGATGACCATGCGCGCGGCGATCGAAGCGATCCTCGCCACCATCGAGCGTAACCGCATGCTGATGCCGCTGCCGTTCCCGCTCGCGACGCTGAAAGCGTATTTCCTTCAGTTCGCGCCCGGCATGCTGAAGCTGACGCCGGATCAGGTCGAACTGCTGAAGTCGGATAACGTCGTGTCGGATACGGCAAAGAGCGCCGGACTGACGCTCGAAGGCCTTGGCATTCAGCCCGAGTCGCTGCAATCGGTCATGCCGGCCTACCTCTGGCGCTTCCGCAAGACCGGCCAGTTCAAGAGCAGCGCGGCTTAGACCGCGCGGCGCTTTACTTCCCTAGCGCCAGCGCGATCAAGCCGAGCGTGCCGACGATGACGCGCCACCATGCGAACGGCGTGAAGCCGCGGCTCGAGACGAAGTCGAGGAAGCTCCTCACCACGATCAGCGCCACGACGAACGACGTGACGAAGCCAATACCGACGAGAGTGATGTTATCGGTCGACAGCTGCTTGTAGCTCTTGAACAGCTCGTAGCTGAATGCACCCGCCATCGTCGGGATGGCGAGGAAGAACGAGAATTCCGCCGCCGAGCGTTTGTCGGACCCGAACAGCATCGCCGAGACGATGGTCGCGCCCGAGCGCGAGACGCCGGGAATCATCGCCACGCACTGCGCGAGGCCGATGCCGAGATACATCGGCAGGGAGAACGCGGTCGCATCGTGATAGCGCGGCTTCATGTCGAGCTGATCGATCCACAGCAGGATCGCGCCACCGACGATCAGCGTGAAGCAGACCACCCACGGATTGAACAGCGTTTCCTTGATGTACTTGCCGGCGATCAGGCCGATGATAACCGCAGGCAGGAAGGCGACCAGTACGCCGATGATGAAGCGTCGCGCTGCCGGTTCGGTCAGCGCCGCCATCGCGATCCGCCAGAGCCGTGTGAAGTAGACCGAAAGGATGGCCAGGATCGCACCGAGCTGGATCAGAATGGCGAATGTCTTGCCGAACGCCTCGTCATCGAAGCCGAAGAACCGGTTGATCAGCAACAGATGGCCGGTGGACGAGACGGGGAGAAATTCGGTGAGCCCCTCGACGGTGCCGAGGAGAAGCGCCTTGAGAATATCTAAGATCATGGAAAACGATCCGCTTTGATCGGGGCCAGCAGCGAACGGCGTTCTTGTCGCCTATTCGCGAATCACCCGCAATCGTAAAAACCGCTTAACTTCCTTCGTGCATAGCCTTTGTCCGGGAAGCACAAAAAAGCCGGTTTGCTTGGTCAGGCAGCTTAGCTAGTTTGTATCGGCCGGTCCGGATATCGGTCCGGCGCACGCAGGGTTCTCCAAGGTTCTTATGTACACCCTCTATCACCACCCGTTCTGCCCGCACTCCCGCTTCGTCCGCCTCGTGCTTGGCGAGCAGGGCGTCGAGCTGAAACTGGTGGAGGAGCGGGTCTGGGAGCGGCGCGAGGCGTTTCTCGCCTTCAACCCGGCCGGCACTACGCCGGTGATGATTGCGGAGGGGGCGCCGCCGATTCCGGGCGCATCGATCATCGCCGAGTACCTCGACGAACGGCATGGCGACGCGCTCGGCGAACGCCGGCTGCTGCCAACCTCGACCAACGAGCGCATCGAGGTGCGCCGGCTGATGTCGTGGTTCAACGAGAAGTTCTTCGAGGAGGCCACCGGCCTCCTCGTCACAGAGCGCATCTACAAACGCTTCATGGACAACGGCGGCAGCGCGCCGGTGGCCGAGATCATCCGCGCGGCGCAGACCAATGTGCGCTATCATCTGGCCTATGTCGGCTGGCTGGCCAAGACGCGAAACTATCTGGCTGGCGACCGCTTGACCTATGCCGACCTGGCTGCTGCCGCGCACCTGTCGGCGCTGGATTATCTGGGCGACGTGCCATGGAGCGAGGACGAGGCAGCAAAGGCGTGGTACGCGCGGGTGAAATCCCGTCCGTCGTTCCGTCCGCTGCTGGCGGACTGGCTGGCGGGGATGCCGCCGGCGAAGCACTACGGCGATCTCGACTTCTGACCGCGCAACCCGGCCTGCACGACATCCGCCGCGCGCTTGTTGACGAAGCGCGCAAGCTCGGATTCGACGCGCTCGGCGTCACCCATCCCGATTCGATTCCGGAAGCCGGTGAGCGCTTCAAGGCATTCATCGCCTCCGGCGGCCACGGCGACATGGACTGGCTCGCCGCCAATCCGGAGCGGCGCGCGCATCCGAAGAATCTGTGGAGCGACGTGCGCTCCATCATCATGCTCGGCTTCAACTACGGGTCCGATGACAATCCGCTGGC
>JBEIPX010000224.1:0-5629 GCA_040376815.1 Bradyrhizobiaceae bacterium | reverse complement strand
TCCGGATATTGCCCGCATCGCCCAGACGCAGGTGGGGAAAACGATCCGCTTCAAGGCCATCACCATTGCCGAGGCTCACGCCGAAGCGCGCCGCTACGCCAAGCTGCTCGCGTCGCTGCCGAGCCTGCTCCGCGACGCCGGCGGCTCGGCACTCAATCTCGATGCTTTGCAGTCCGCCAACATCGCCGGGGCCGCCGTCAGTGCGGTCGACGCGGGCACGTGGCAACCCATGACGGCAAGCGACGTACCGACTCCATAAGAAACAGGAGACTGCCATGGCGACCTCCATCGATCTCAACTGCGATCTGGGCGAAGGATACGGACCCTGGTCGATGGGCAATGATCAGGCGATGATCGGCATCGCCTCCAGCGTCAACGTGGCGTGCGGTTTCCACGCCGGCGATTCCGACATCATGCTGAAGACCGCGAAGCTCGCGAAAGAACGCGGCGTCAGCATCGGCGCGCATCCGGGATTTCGCGATCTGCACGGGTTCGGCCGCAGACCCGTCCCCGGCATCACCGCCTCGGAAATCGAAACGCTGATGGCGTATCAGATCGGCGCGATGCAGGCGATCGCGACCATGGCCGGTCACAAGGTCACGCATGTAAAGGCGCACGGCGCGTTGTCGAACGTGGCCTGCGCCGACGCCATGAGCGCGCGCGCCATCGCCAATGCGATCAAGGCGGTCGATCCGACGCTGATGTTCGTGGTGCTGCCGAACTCGGAACTCGTGCGCGCCGGCGAAGCGGCCGGACTGAAGCTGATCTATGAGATATTCGCCGATCGCACTTACGAAGACGATACGCAGCTGACCCCGCGCAGCAAGCCGGGCTCGGTGCTGCACGATGCTACGCAGGTCGCCGAGCGCGTCGTGCGCATGGTGCAGGATCGTGCGGTCGTCTCGACCTCAGGCAAGGTCATCAAGGTCGACGTCGATACCGTCTGCATTCACGGTGACACGCCGGGCGCGGTCGCGATCGCGGAACGGATCAAGCAGGAACTCACCAAACACCAAATCGCGATCAAGCCGTTCAAGGCCTAGCTGGCGGCGCTTGCGAGATCCGGCCGCGTCTCCTGCGGTGTCTGAGCAATCAGGCGCTTCAGTTCAGGGATGCAGGAACCGCAGTTGGTCCCAGCCCTGAGCGTCGCCCCGATCTCGGCGGCACTCCGCGCGCCCGATGCGATCGCGTCGCAGATCGTATTCTTGCCGACGCCAAAACATGCACAGACAACGGGGCCTGTATCGCCAGCACCGCTCGCAGATCGGCCTGACAACAGAATGCTGCGCTGATCGTCGTCGAGTGTATCGAGGGCGAACATCTCTTTGACCGCATGCCAGTCGAACGCAATGGCCGACGGTCCGAGAAACAGGCACGTCTGAAGCTTGCCGTCAGTGAACGTCGCCGCCCGATATACGCCATGCGCCAGATCGTCGTACTCGATGAGATCGCAGGCTTGCGGCTCGCGCCGCACGAGCCTGATAGAAGCGAAATCCGCTTCACCCGCTTGCGACGTGAACCAGTTTTTCCAGGCGGCTGGACCGTCGTTGTCCGCCACACGATAGCCAAATCCTCCGGGCACTGCGACGCGCGTCCACCACGTAGACGATGGCAAAGTCAGCGGCTTGCGCGAAAACAAGAAGCCGTGCTGGGCGAAAGCGACCGCAGCAACCGCAGCCGGGGTCGCTTTGTTCTCCGGCTGGCCCGAGAAAGGATCGGTCAGCGGCGCAACGAGCGAGCCGACGCGCCCAGCAGACGCATTTTCTGCACTCCAGTGGATTGGTGCGAACAGCATGCCGCGTTGCTGCCGTGCGGTGACAACCGCTCGCAGGATACAACCACCGTATTCGGTCGATACCTGTGCGAAGCCGCCATCCTCGATACCGGCAGCGTTGGCATCGTCCGGATGAACCTCCACGAACGGTTCGGGCAGATGCCCGCCCAGCCGCGGGCTTTTTCCCGTCCGCGTCATGGTGTGCCACTGGTCGCGGACGCGGCCGGTGTTGAGGCGCAGCGGACGGTTGGCCGAGACGGCCGTGCGCAATGCCGGCGTTTCGATCGCGATGAACCTGGCCTTGCGATCACCTGTGAAGAATCCGCCCCCGGCAAAAAAACGGGTCTGCTCGTTCGCTCCTTTACGAGCTGGCCACATCACGGGAGGCAGCGCGTCGAATACGTCGTCGGACACGGTATCGAGCGCTCCGATATCGAAGTCGCGGCTCCCGTCGTTTTCGAACGCCGAGAGGCTCGCGTGCTCGCGAAAGATGTCAGCGGCCGAGCGATAAGCGAATGCGCTTCCGTATCCGAGCCGCTTTGCGATCTCGCTCATGATCCACCAGTCCGGCCGCGCCTCGCCCGGCGCTGGCAGGAAAGCGCGCTGGCGCGAGATACGGCGCTCGGAGTTGGTCACGGTGCCCGACTTCTCGCCCCAGGCCAGTGCAGGCAGCAGCACATGTGCACCGGAGTTCACGGTGTCGTTGGAAAGGACGTTCTCGGAGACGACCAGCAGTTCGAGTTTGCCGAGCGCCGCGCGCGCGCGATCGGCATCGGGCAACGACACGGCCGGATTGGTGCCCATGACCCAGAGCGCTTTGATCTCGCGGCGATCGATCGCCTCGAACATCTGAACCGCCTTCAGCCCCTCATGCGTCGCCATGTGCGGCGCTTGCCAGAAGCGGCGCACCCGGTCGATCTCGGGCGGCGAGAAACCCATGTGAGCGGCGAGCTGATTGGCGAGACCGCCGACCTCGCGCCCGCCCATGGCATTCGGCTGCCCGGTCAGGGAAAACGGCGAAGCGCCGGGCTTGCCGATGCGGCCGGTCGCGAGATGGCAGTTGATGATGGCGTTGACCTTGTCGGTGCCCTGCGCCGACTGGTTGACGCCCTGCGAAAAGGCGGTGACGACGCGCGGCGTGTTCGCGAATATCGCGAAGAAAGCGCGGACGTTCTCCTCACTGAGACCCGTTGCCAGTGCTGTCGCTGCGGGGCCACCGGCAATTGCGCGCGCCCGTGCAAGCGCATCGGCAAAACCCGCCGTATGGGCTTCGATATAATTCCGGTCGAGCAAACCTGAATCGACAAGATGAACCAGCAAGCCGCTGAACAGCGCCGCATCTGTGCCGGGCTTCAGGCCAAGGAACAGATCGGCATCTTCCGAGGTCGCGGTTTCGCGCGGATCGATAACGACGATGCGCGCGCCGCGCTCCTGCTTGTTGCGCAGCATCCGCTGGAACAGCACCGGATGGCACCACGCGGCGTTCGAGCCGACCAGCACGAGGAGATCGGCCTCATCGAGGTCGTCATAGCATCCGGGCACCGTATCGGCCCCGAACGCGCGCTTGTGGCCGGCAACCGACGATGCCATGCAGAGGCGCGAGTTCGTATCGACGTTCGCGGTGCCGATGAATCCCTTCATCAGCTTATTGGCGACGTAATAGTCCTCGGTTAGCAGTTGCCCGGAGAGATAGAACGCAACCGAATGCGGCCCGTATTTGGCAACGATGTGCTTGAGGCGATGCGCAACGTGATCGAGCGCATCCGTCCAGGCCACCTGTTCGAGCTTGCCCTTGCTGCACCGGATCATCGGCTGCAACAGCCGGTCGTCGAGCGACAGTGTCTCGCCGAGCGCCGAGCCCTTCGAGCAAAGCTTACCGAAGTTCGCGGGATGATCCGGATCGCCGGAAATCGCAGCGCCGCCCTGCCCGTCAGGTGTCGCAAGCACACCGCAGCCGACGCCGCAGTACGGGCATGTGGTTTTGGTGGCTACGAGAGATGGATCGTGCGCCGTCATACGAGTGGACCTCGCATACGGCAATCACGCCGCCGGATCAGAACAGGCGATGGGGAAAGGTCGCGAGAACGATCAGCGCCAGGAAAGACAAGGCGCTGTAGACGGTCAGCGTATCCAGACGGCGGTCCGCATCGGCGGACCGGCTGGACGGCTGGCTGAGAAGGTGGCGAAGGGCGCGCATCGCGGACGGGCTCCAGATCGGTTCTTGGACCCCAGATGAAATGCTTTTCTCCGGAACTGCAAGATTGCCCGGAAAAATACGACAGGAATGCCCGGAAATGCCCTCGAAAAGGATAAATCGACTGTCGCAGCGCACCCCACGTGAAAAACATTCGCCTGTTCCCGTCTTAACCTTCTCGCCTCAGTAGACGTCCTGCTGGAAGCGGCCCTTCTTCTTCAGGTCGCCAACGAAGCTGATCGCCTCGTCCGTCGTCCGCGCTCCGTACTGCGCGACGATATCCACCAGCACCCGCTCGACGTCCTTCGCCATGCGTTTGGCGTCGCCGCAGATGTAGAGATGCGCGCCGTCGGCGAGCCACGACCACAGTTCGCGGCCGACTTCGCGCATGCGATCCTGCACGTAGAATTTCTCGGACCCATCGCGCGACCACGCGAGCGACAGGCGCGTCAGATGACCCGACGCCTTCATGGCGTTGAGTTCGTCGGCGTAGAAGAAATCGCAATCGCTGCGCTGATGGCCGAAGAACAGCCAGTTGCGGCCCGGTGCGCCCGTCGCCTTGCGGTCGTTGAGGAAAGCCCGGAACGGCGCGATGCCGGTGCCTGGCCCAACCATGACGATCGGCGTCTGCGGATCGGCAGGCAACGCGAACCCATGCGCCTTCTGCACGTAGATTTTCAGCTCCTCGCCCGGAGCGATCCGGTCGGCGAGGAACGTCGACGCGAGACCGAGCCGTTTCCGCTTGTTGACAATATAGCGGACCGTATCGACAGTCAGGCTGAGCTTGCCCGGTGTCGCGTTGTTCGACGACGAGATCGAGTAGAGACGCGGCTGGATCGGTTCGAGTGCTTCGACGAATGCTTCCGGATGCGGCCGCACCCCGCTGAACTTGTGCAACACCGCTAGCACATCGAGGTTGGCGGCATCACCATCGGGATCCTCGCCCTGCGCGAGCGCCCTCGCCTTTTCGCGCTGTGTCCCGCCGGTGATGAACGAGATCAGCTCGAACAGCGAATCCGGCGCAGGCGACAACGACACGTCATCGAGCAATACCTCACGGAATGCTTTGCCGCGCACCGGAGTCGTATGCAGCGCGCCCAGCGTTGCGATGATCTGGTCGACGAGGCCAATATCGTTGCGCGCGAACACGCCAAACGAGTCGCCGACCACATAGTCGAGGCCGGCTTTCTCCAGATCGAATTCGATGTGATAGGTTTCCTTCTCAGAGCCTGGTTTGTTCAATATCCGGCGCGAGAGAAAGGTTGCGCTTGCCGGGTTGTCGCGCGAGCGGCCAAGCGGGATACCCGCAGCAGATGAGGTTTCCACTGCCGCCTTTGGCGGCGTATCGGCTTTCGCAGCCGGTGCGTTGTCGAGTTCGGCGTACAGCGCTTTCAGCATGCGCGCCGTATCCTTGCCGCCCGGCACGCACAGATTGAGGCGCTCTTCCTTCCGTCCGGCGATCGCCTCGGAGTAATCGTGGCAGTTATAGCCGCACTGGCCGCAATCCTGCTGCGCCATCGCCGCCATCATGCGCCGGCGCAGTGGCCGGCCCTCGGCGAGCTTCATGCGCTCGGGTATCGGCATGGTCTGGTCGTGCCAGGGCGCCTCGCCGTCATCGCCGTCGCCGCTGACGCCCTTCATGACGTCAGCGCCCTGTGCGG